>JANNMP010000191.1:0-3036 GCA_031398015.1 Burkholderiaceae bacterium | reverse complement strand
AGCAGCAGCGCCGGCAGCAGTGACCCGCTGGCGCTGATGCGCCCACGCCAGCGCCGTGACCGGCTGCACGATGGCCTGCAGCTCGCCGCGCTGCAACCCCTGCAGTCGCCAACCGCTGCGCTGCCTGTGGCAGCTGTCGCGGCTGTGGCCGCTGCGCTGCCCGCGCCTGCAGTGGCAACACAGCAGCCGCTTGTTGCCGCAGCGCCGCTGCCTGCACCGCCGGTGTTGATGGCGGCCGCAGCCGCCGCAACGCTGGCCGCAACAGCCACCGCTGCAGCACGCAGCCTGGCCGCGACGCCACCCGCATCCACAACCACCAGCGCCACCGATGCCCGCTTCGACCTGGCCATCAACAACGTGCCGGCGGCCCAGGTGTTTCTGCAGTTGGCCCAGGGCACGGCCTGGAACATGCTGGTCTCGCCGGAGGTCAGCGGCTCGCTGTCGGTGGCGCTGAAGGACACCACCGTGCCCGAAGCGATGGACACGCTGCGTGAGCTGTTCGGCTATGAGTACCGCATCACCGGCAACCGCATCTTCGTCTACCCCAACACGGTGCAGACGCGGCTTTTCCGGGTGAACTACCTGCCCGGCCGGCGCCAGGGCGCCAGCGACATCCGCGTCAGCAGCAGCGCGATGACCAGCGGCACGCCAGGCGCCAGCGGCGGCGGCAGCAATGCCAGCAGCGGCAGCGGCAGCAGCGCTGGCGCCGGCAGCCGGCCCGACGACAACGCCCATGTGCGCACCACCTCGGACGCCGATTTCTGGCGCGAGGTGCAGGCCTCGCTGGCCGCGCTGGTGGGCACGGCCGGTGGCCGCAATGTGGTGCTGAACCCGGCCGCCGGCGTGGTGGTGGTCAAGGCCACACCGGCCGAGCTGCGCCAGGTGGAGAACTACCTCAAGGCAGTGCAGGTCTCCATCGAACGCCAGGTGATGCTGGAGGCCAAGATCGTGGAAGTGAGCCTGAGCAAGGACTCACAGACCGGCATCAACTGGGGCGCCTTCGGCAAGCTGGGCAACGGCCAACTCAGCATCGGCAGTGCCGCACCCGGCAGCCGGCTGGGCGGCACCGGCCCGATCAACGGCACCGACGGCACCAGCATCCAGCCCGGCGTCGACCTGGCGGCCGGCGCGCTGGGCCGCGGCTTCTACGGCCTGGCCTTCCAGGCTGCCAACTTTGCGGCGCTGCTGAACTTTCTGCAGACCCAGGGCGATGTGCAAGTGCTGAGCAGCCCGCGCATTGCCACGCTGAACAACCAGAAGGCGGTGCTCAAGGTCGGCAGTGATGAGCTGTACGTCACCGGCGTGACCACCAGCACCACCAGCAACGGCAACAACTCGGTCAGCTCACCCACGGTGACGCTGCAGCCGTTCTTCTCGGGCATCTCGCTGGACGTGACGCCGCAGATCGACGACGCCGGCAATGTGATGCTGCATGTGCACCCCACCATCAGCACCGTCACCGAGAAGAACAAGAACATCGACCTGGGCTCGCTGGGCGCGTTCCGCCTGCCGCTGGCAGCCAGCGCGGTGAACGAGACCGATTCGATCGTGCGGGTGCGCGACGGCCAGATCGTGGCCATCGGCGGGCTGATGAAGCATGAGCTGCGCGACGAGCGCACCGGCCTGCCGGTGGTCAGCGAGGTGCCGGTGGTGGGCGGGCTGTTCCGCCAGAGCGGCACCGTGGTCAGCAAGCGTGAGCTGGTGATCATGCTCAAGCCCACCATCATCCATGCCGACGGCGCCTGGCCCGATGCACCCACGCTGGGTGGCCTGCCAGCGCCTGGCGCCACGGCCACGCGCTGAGCCGCCATGGCCCGCCCTGAACGCATCCGCCTCGGCGACCTGCTGATCCAGGAGGCCCTGCTCACGCCCGAGCAGCTGACCGAAGCCCTGGCCGACCAGAAGAAGAGCGGGCGCAAGCTGGGCCGCATCTTCATTGACCGGCAATGGGTCACCGAGGTGCAGATTGCCAAGGCGATCTCGCGGCAGTTGCGCGCGCCCTTCATCGACCTGAGCAGCCGCAACATCCGCCCCGACGTGGCCGCGCTGCTGCCCGAAACCCACGCCCGTCGGCTGCGTGCGCTGCCGATCGAAAACACCGCCGGCGCGCCGCTGCGGGTGGCGATGGCCGACCCCACCGACCTCAACGCCTATGACGAGGTCACGCGCCTGACCCGGCGCGAGATCGACTTGGCGGTGGTGGCCGAAAGCCACCTGCTGGCCGCGCTCGACCGGGTCTACCGCGGCGGCGACGAGATGGCCGGCCTGGCGCGGGAATTGACCGCCGACATCGCCAACGTCGAAGACGAGATCGGTGACTTGCTGGGCCTGTCCACCGCCACCACCGAAGACGCACCGGTGGTGCGGCTGCTCAGTTCGATGTTCGAGCAGGCGCTGCGCACACGCGCCAGCGACATCCACATCGAGCCGCAGGAGCGCAGCTTGCGCGTGCGCTTTCGCATCGACGGCGTGCTGCATGTGCAGACCGATGCCGACGCCAAGATTGCCGGCGCGGTGGCGCTGCGCCTGAAGCTGATGAGCGGGCTGGACATCAGCGAAAAGCGCCTGCCGCAAGACGGGCGCTTTCACGTCAAGTTGAAGCAAAGCAGCGTCGATGTGCGCATCAGCACCCTGCCCACCCAGCATGGTGAATCGGTGGTGATGCGGCTGCTCAACCAGAGTGCCGGCCTGCTGCAGCTCGACAACCTGGGCCTGCCGCAAGACGTGGCCGACGCGGTGGCGCGCTGCCTGCAGCGGCCCAATGGGATGTTTGTCGTGACCGGCCCCACCGGCAGCGGCAAGACCACCACGCTGTATGCGGCGCTGAATGCGCTGAACGACACCGAGCGCAAGATCATCACGGTCGAAGACCCGATCGAGTACCGCCTGCCGGGCCTGAACCAGGTGCAGGTGATGGACAAGATCGACCTGAGCTTCCAGCGTGTGCTGCGCGCCGCGCTGCGCCAAGACCCCGACGTGATCCTGATCGGCGAGATGCGCGACCAGACCACCGCCGAGATCGGCCTGCGCGCCGCG
>JANNMP010000153.1:0-10246 GCA_031398015.1 Burkholderiaceae bacterium | reverse complement strand
GCTGCCGTGGCCGGTGCGGGCAGTGACAGGTGCAGCAGCAGCACGTCGATGTGGCCAGCGGCAGCCACGATGGCTGCGGGGCGGTCGGGTGCGTCGGCCAGCGTCTGGCTGTCGGCGATCAGCGTGGCGCCCTGGCGGGCAAACACCTGCGCCAGCACCGGGCCCATGAAGGCGTCGGCCTGCGTCAGCAGCACACGCAAGCCGGCCAGTGAGGTGGTGGTCATGGCGCCGGCACCAGGCCTGCCGGGCGCGCCGCCGCGCCCAGGCACCCAGCCCAGCCCGGCCACCCAGCATCAGCGCCCAGCTGCCTGGGTCGGGCACCAGCGCCGCCACGCCCAGGCCGGGCTGGTCGGTGAAGAAGCCGTGCATGCCCAGCGCCACCAAGGCGCGCACCTGGCCGCCCATGTCGCCGCAGCGTGGGCGCCTTGTGGGCCAACACCGGCACGGCAGCCAGCAGCGCCAGCGTGCCCAGCGGCAGGCTCAAGGTGGTGTGATGCCGGAGCATGCGGTCTCCTCGTTGTGGTGTTGGGGCTGGCCATGCACCGGCAGCCAGCCACAGTGTGGCGGGTGGGCATGGCCAGGGCGTGACGCCAGGGTGACCAGCCGTCCCCGGCATGACATCGGCGGCGCTTGCCGCTGCGGCACACTTTCCCGCGTACCCCCACAACCCACCACAGCCAACAGCACCGGAGACACCATGGGCCCCTTGAGCGGTTTGCGCGTCGTTGAACTCGCCAGCATCGGCCCCGGCCCGCTGTGCGCCATGCTGCTGGCTGACCTGGGTGCGTTGGTCACCCGCATCGACCGCACCGAGCCCAGCGGGCTGGGCGTGCCCACCAAGCTGCGCTTCGAGATCACCGGGCGCAACCGCCGCTCGGTGGCGCTGGACATCAAGCAGCCGGCCGGGCTGGATGCCACGCTGCGCCTGATCGACCAGGCCGACGTGCTGATCGAAGGCTGGCGCCCCGGCGTGGCCGAGCGGCTGGGCATGGGCCCGGATGTGTGCCAAACGCGCAATCCCGGCCTGGTGTTCGGCCGCATGACCGGCTTTGGCCAGACCGGCCCGCTGTCACAGGCCGCCGGCCATGACCTGAACTACATCGCGCTGACCGGTGCGCTGCATGCCATCGGCGGTGGCAAGAGCGGCACCGACAAACCCGTGCCGCCGCTCAACCTGGTGGGTGACTACGGCGGCGGTGCGCTGTACCTGGCCTTCGGCATCCTGTCGGCCATCTTCGAGCGCAGCCGCTCAGGCCGTGGCCAGGTGGTCGATGCGGCGATGGTCGATGGCGCGTCCAGCCTGATGAGCATCTTCTTCGGCATGGTGGCCAGTGGCGCCTGGAACCCCAAAGAGCGCGCCGCCAACATCCTCGACGGTGGCACACCGTTCTACGACACCTACGCCACGGCCGACGGCCAATGGGTGTCGATCGGCTCGCTGGAGCCCAAGTTCTTCGCCGAAATGGTCGAGCGTGTGGGGCTCGATGCGTCGTACCTGAAGCGCCAGCATGACAAGACCTGCTGGCCGCAGATGCGTGCCGACATGGTGCGGCTGATCGGCGCCAAGACGCGAGACGAGTGGGGCCGCCTGCTCGAAGGCACCGATGTCTGCTTTGCCCCGGTGCTGCGCCTGGACGAAGTGGCCAACCACCCCCATGCCCAGGCCCGCAAGGCGTACATCGAACTGGGCGGCGTGCTGCAGCCGGCGCCGGCGCCGCGCTTCTCGCGCAGCCAGCCCGCCCAGCCCACGCCGCCGGTGGCAGCCGGCACGCACACCGACGCCATCCTGGCCGAGGCCGGTTTCAGCGCCGCCGAGATTGCCGCCTTGCGCGCGTCTGGTGCCGCCGTCGGCGGTTGAGGGCACACCATGACGACCGAGAACCGCCCCGACAACCGCCCCGACAACCGCCCCGACAACCGTCCCGACAACCGCCCCTACCTCGACCTGCCCGCACCCGCGGCCCCGCCCAAGGCGCGCCAGGCGGCGTCGCTGATCGTGTTGCGTGATGCACCAGCGGGGTCGTCGCGCGGCATGGAAGTGCTGATGATCCGCCGCGCCGAGCGTGCCGGTGACCAGAACAGCGGCGCCACCGTCTTCCCGGGCGGCCTGCTCGACGCCAGTGACAAAGGCCACTACCAGCGCTGCAACGGCCTTGATGACACGGCAGCCAGCGCCCGCCTGGGCCTGCCCGCTGACGGCCTGCATTACTGGGTGGCGGCAGTGCGTGAATGCTTTGAAGAAGCCGGCCTGCTGCTGGCCACCGATGCCAGCGGCAACACGGTGGACTTGAACGCCCTGCCGCCCGATGAGGTGGTGGCGCTGCGCCGCGCCCTGCATGCCAATGAGGTGGGCATGGACGCGGTGTGTGAGCGCTTCAACGTGCGCCTGGCCACCGACCGCCTGGCCTACCACAGCCACTGGATCACACCCATCGGCCTGCCCAAGATCTTCGACACCCGCTTCTTCATCACCGAGGCGCCGCTGGGGCAGACGGCGGTGGCCGACGCCACCGAAACCGTCGATCTGCTGTGGATGACGCCAGCCGAGGTGCTGGACCGCAGCAACGGCCTGCGCCTGATGAACGTGACCGAGATCACGCTGAAAAGCCTGGCCGCCTTCAGCCGCGCTGCCGACGCCGTGGCCTGGGCGCGGGCCCAGGCCAGCGTGCCGATCAACCGCCCGCGCATCGGCATGTCGGCCAAGGGCCGGCGGCCATTGAACCGGGGTGACTGGGCCTATGCCGAACTCGGCCGGCTCGACCCCGACGGCAAGGGCACGGCCAGCACCGAGCTGACCCCCGGCCAAGGCGTGTGGCTGTCGCCCCGTGTGCTGCGCGTCACGGCCGACAACGGCAGCATGATGACCGGGCCCGGCACCAATGCCTATTTCATCGGCGCGCCGGGCAGTGACAGCTGGGCCCTGCTCGACCCGGGGCCCGACGACGCCGAGCATGTGGCCGCGCTGCTGGCCGCCGCGCCCGGGCGCATCACCCGCATCCTGTGCACCCACACCCACAAAGACCATTCGCCCGCTGCCGCCACCATGGCAGCGGCCACCGGCGCGCCCACCTTCGGCCGCGTGGCCGCGTACCCTGAGTGGCAGGACCAGAGCTTCCAGCCCAGCCAGGTGCTGGGTGACGGTGACCTGCTGGCGCTCGGCGACGGTGTCACGCTGCGTGTGGTGCACACCCCCGGCCATGCCAGCAACCACCTGTGCTTTTTGCTTGAAGAAGAGAAGCTGCTGTTCACCGGTGACCATTTGATGCAGGGCAGCACGGTGGTGATCAACCCGCCCGACGGCGACATGGCGGTGTACCTGGCCAGCCTGCGCAAGCTGCTCGACATCCCGCTCGACTGGCTGGCCCCGGGCCACGGCTTCCTGATCGACGAGCCGCATGCGGTGGTGCACAAGACGATTGCCCACCGCCTGGGGCGCGAGGCCAAGGTGCTGGCTGCATTGGGCGCATTGGCGGCGGACGCGCCCACCGACGAGGCCGCGTTGCTGGCCGCTGTCTACGTCGACACACCCAAGGCCTTGCACGCCATGGCGCTGCGCTCATTGCGCGCGCACCTGCAGAAGCTGCAGGCCGACGGCCGCGCCCGCAGCGGCGCCGGCGACACCTGGCAGGCGGCGTGAGCGCCTCGGCGTTCAGCGCCGCCCACGCGGTGCTGCAGGCCGAGGTGGATGCCAACCGGCTGGCGGGTGTCAGTTGCGCCACGCTGCGCCATGGCGAATTGATCGACAGTTTCTGCACCGGCCTGGCGGACATCAACGCCGGCACAGCGCTGCGGCCCGACCACATCCACCGCGCGTTCTCCAACACCAAGCTGTTCACCACGGTGCTGGTGCTGCAGCTGGCCGAGCAGGGCCATTGGCAGCTGGACGACCCCGTCAAGCGCTGGATCCCCGGCTTCGGCAGCCTGCGTGTGCTGCGCCCAGGCGCCACCACGCTGGGCGACACCGAGCCGCTGCAGTCCGACATCAGCATCCGCCAGCTGATCACCCACACCTGTGGCCTGGCGCATGGTGTGTTCGACCCCGAGGGCCTGCTGTACAAGGCCTACCACGCCACCGGCGTGCGCGGCGTGGCCACCACGCTGGCCGGGCAGATGGACTTGCTGGCCACGCTGCCGCTGGGCTTTCAGCCCGGCACGGCCTGGGAGTACGCCCTGGGCATCGACGTGCTGGCCCGCCTGTGTGAGCTGGCCATCGGCCAGACCTTTGGCGACGCGCTGCAAACGCGCCTGTTCGAGCCCCTGGGCCTCACCGACACCGGCTTTGTGCTGCGGCCCGACCAGGTGCCACGCCTGGCCGCGCTGTACAAGGGCGATCTGGCCGACCCGATGGCGCCGGGCCTGGAGCACCTGCCCGGCACGCCCTGGCCCGATGCTTACATCTTGCCCGTGCCGCGCCAGTCGGGCGCGGGCGGCCTGTTCAGCACCCAGGCCGACATGCTGGCCCTGCTGCGCCAGCTGATGCCGGGCCGGCCATCGGCACTGCTGCAACCCGCCACGCTGGCGGCGATGTTCACCGACCAGCTGCCGCCGCCGCTGTGTGTGCAGTTCCCGGTGCCGGGCCCCATCCCCAGCCTGGGCTTCGGCCTGGGCGGCGCCCTGGTGCGGCGCGTCTCCAGCCTGGAGCCGCCCGGCGCGGTGGGTGAGATGCAGTGGGGCGGCGTGGCCGGCACGCACTGGTTCATCTCGCCGGCCACCGGCCTGGCCGGTGTGCTGATGTGCCAGCGCCATTTCGGCTTCTGGCACCCGTTCTGGTTTGCCTACAAGCGCGCGGTGTACGCCGCTGCGGCTGGTGCTGCGGTCACTGGTCAGCCTGCTTGATCAGCGCCGCCACTTCAGTCTGGCGCGGAAACTTGTTGCCCAGCGCCGCCAGCGCCGACAGCTCGCTGCGGGCATTGGCCTTGTCGCCTGACTCGATCAGCAGCCTGGCCAGCTGCAGGCGGAATGCATGCGCCTCGGGCGCTGCGGCCACCGCCTGCTTCTGCACCTCGACAGCGCGCGGCAATTGCTGCTCGGCGGCCAGCGCCATCGCCAGTGTGTCCATCACAGCCGGCGCCTTGGGCGCACGCTTGAGCGCTTGCTCGGCCAGCGCCACCGCGCCGGGCTTCTTCTGCGAGGCCAGCAGGTAGGCCAGGTTGTTCAGCGCCAGCACGTTGTCGGGCTGGGCGCTGATGACCTGCCGGTACATGGCCTCGGCGGCATCGGTCTGGCTGGTGGCCATGGCCTGGTCGCCCAGGTGCAACACAAACGCCATGTCATTGGGGTTGGCCTGGCGCCAATCGGCGGCCATGGCCTCGGCCTCAGCGCTTTTCTTGGCTGCCAGCAAGGCCGCATGCAGGCGCTGGGGCGCGTCACCCGGGGTCTTGCGTGCCACGGCCTTGCGCAGCGCCGCAGCGGCGGCGTCCCAGTTCTTGCGGCGCAGCTCCACATCACCTTCGATGCTGAAACCCACCGCCTGGTCAGGGTACCGGGCCTGCAGCTTGCGGCCGATGGTCAGTGCCTGGTCGAAGCGGTTTTCCAGCAGCGCCATGTTGACCTGGGCCTGCTGCACCAGCAGTTGGTCGGGGGCAATTTCAGCCGCGCGCCGCACGGCGGCAGCCATGGCGGTGGTGTTGCGGGTGGCTGCATGGGCGTCGGCCAGGCGCAGTTGCGGCAGCGCGGCGCGAGGGGCCACGGCGGCCAGCTTGGTGAAGGTGCTCACCGCCTGCTGCGCCTGGCCGCTGCTGAGCTGGGCGCGGCCCAGCCGGTCGAGCAACTCAGCGTTGTCGGGCAGCGCCACCAGGCCGGTTTCGGCGGCGTCTTGTGCCAGCTTGGTCTGCTGTGTGCTCAGCAGCTGGTCGACCAGCAGCAGCCTGGCGGTCGCGTCAGCGGGGTCGGCCGCCACGGCGCCGTTCAACCACTTCAGCACCTCGTCGCCGCTGCCGCCCGAGCGGGCTGCCAGCTCGGCCAGCGCCAGCATGGCGCCCACGTTCTTCGGGTTGCGCGTCAGCGCGGCCTCGAACCGGGCCTTGGCAGCGGCGGGCTGCTTGTCGGCCAGGTCCAGCGCCGCCAGGCCGGCCATGGCCGGCAGGAAATCGGCGTTCTTGGCCAGCGATTGCTCGAAGTGCTTGCGCGCTGCCGCCGGGTCTTTCTGCTGCAGCGCCAGGCGCCCACGCAGCTGGTCGGGCAGGGCGTCGTTGGGCAGCTTGACCGCCAGCGCGTCCACCGCCTGCATGGCGCCGCTCAGATCGTTGCTGCGCGACAGCACATTGATCAGCGCCAGGTCAGCGGTGCTGCCCTTGTCGGCAGCGGCCACGGCGCGCAGCTCGGCCAGCGCGGCTGTGGCCTTGCCACCCTTGGCGGCATCCTTGGCCACGTTGGACAGGGCCACCGCCAGGCGCACACGCATGTCGTCGGGTTTCAACTTGGCGGCGCGGGCAAAGCTCTGGTCGGCCGCTGCGTTGTCGCCTTTCATCAGCTGGGCCTGGGCGGCCAGGGTCAGCGCCTCCACGTCGGTGGTGCTGGCATCGAGCAGCGGTGCCAGCGTGGCCAGGGCCTTGTCGGCCTGGCCGCTGCGCAACAGCACCTGGGCCAACTGGCGGCGTGGCAGCGGCGCGGCGCTTGCCAATTGCACCGCCCGGGCCAGGTGCGCCTCGGCCTGGGCAAGGGCATTGAGCTTCAGCTCGGCCTGGCCAGCCAGCAGCAGCGCCTGCACATTGTTGGGCGCGCCGCGCAGCAGCAACTGCGACAGCTCACGCGTGCGTTTGTAGTCACCCTTGCGCTCGGCCAGCACCGCCTCGAAGAACAGCGTCTGCGGATGTTTGGGTGCTGCTTTCTGCAGCGCCTGCCACTGCGTGGTGGCCGCCGCCGTGTCAGCCGCCGCCATGTGCAGGCCGATCAACGCGGCGTGGGCGGCCACGTTGTCGGGCTTGAGTTCGATGGCCTTGCGGTAGGCGGCCATGGCCGGCGCCGTGGCATCGGGCGCCGATGCCGCAGCGGCCAGGCCCGGCTTGGGGCTGCCCGCGCGCAGCAGCAGGTCACCCTGCAGATGCCAGGCCTCGGCGTTGTCGGCCTGGCGCGCCAGCAGTGCCTGCACCTGGGCCGCAGCACCGGCCACATCGCCACGCGCAGCGGTGAGCCGGGCACGCAGCAGCAGCGCCGGGCCGTGCTCGGGCCGGCCGCGCAACACCGCATCGGTGCGGCCGAGTGCGGCGTCCAAGTTGCCTTGCGCCGCTTCGGCTTGGGCCAGCACGGTTTGCAGCTGGGTCATCGCCGCTGCGTCTGTGAGCTGGGTGCCACCAAACTGCTGCAGCAGCAGCCCGGCCTTGTTCAGCGCCAGCATGCTGGCCGCCAGCAGCGGCAGCACCTGGTTGTCGGGGTGTTGCAGCTCCAGTGCGCGGCGCAGCTCGACCTCGGCGCCGGCCATGTCGCCGCTGTCATGCAGCAGCTGGCCCAGCAGGAAGCGCGCTTCCGCGTTGTCGGGCGCCTGCTGCAGCGCGCTCTTCAGGTTCAGCCGCGCGGCTTCGCTGTCTTTCTTGGTGATGGCCTCGCGTGCCGAGCCCATCAGCTCACCCACGGTGGGCTCACTGCAGCCGGCCAGCAATGCCAGCAGCAGCGCTGCGCCAGCGGCGGCCTTGCCGGCGGCCGTGGGGATGCCGCTCACCTGTCGAATCATGCCGTGCTCCCGGTGCAAACCATTGACAGCATTGGGCTGCCCTGGGTCAAAACACGGCAGTATCACCCGTGTGCAGCGGCCAGCCAGGCGGCAAAGGCGTGAACGATCTCAAGTGATCAGCGCCCCGCTGCCCGGTGTGTCGGCGCCGTCGCCGGCCAGCAGCGCGGCGTTGCCACCGGCGGCCGCCGTGTTGATGGTCAGGGTCTGCTCGGCGCAGAAGCGGTAGAGGTAATGCGGCCCACCGGCCTTCGGGCCGCTGCCCGACAGGCCTTCACCACCAAACGGCTGCACACCCACCACCGCGCCGATCATGTTGCGGTTGACGTAGACATTGCCCACCCGGGCCTGGGCGGCGATCTGCAGCGCGCGGCTGTCGATGCGGGTCATCACGCCCAGCGTCAGGCCGTAGCCCAGGCGGTTGATGCGCTGCACCAGCGCGGCCACGTCACCCTGCCAGCGCAGCACGTGCAGCACCGGGCCGAACACCTCCTGGCGCAGGTCTTCCACGGCGCTGATCTCGAAGGCCACTGGCGCGATGTGGCTGGCGGCCCAGCGTGCGGGCATCGGCGTGCTGCCCAGCAGCCTGGCCTCGGTCTGCAGCCGCTGCACCTGGCGCGTCAGATGGGCATGCGCTTCGGCGTCGATCACCGGGCCCACGTCGGTGGCCAGGTCAGCGGCCGGGCCGATGCGCAACTCAGCCAGCGCGCCTTGCAGCATGTGGACCAGGTTGTCGGCGATGCTGTCGTGCACACACAGCAGGCGCAGCGCCGAGCAGCGCTGGCCGGCCGAGCGGAAGGCGCTTTGCACCACTGCATCCATCACTTGCTCAGGCAGGGCGCTTGAATCGACCACCATCGCGTTCAGGCCGCCGGTCTCGGCGATCAGCGGCACGATGGCGCCGTCACCGGCGGCCAGCGCGCGCTGGATCAGCTTGGCCACTTGCGTGCTGCCGGTGAAGCACACACCGGCGGTGGCCGGGTGGGCCACCAGTGCGGCGCCCACCGTCTCGCCGGGCCCGTGCAGCAGCGCCAATGCGTCGCTGGGCACACCGGCCTGGTGCAGCAGGCCGACGAAGGCCGCCGCCACGCCGGGTGTCTTCTCGGCCGGCTTGGCGGCCACCGCATTGCCAGTGACCAAGGCCGCCACCACCTGGCCGGCAAAGATGGCCAGCGGAAAGTTCCATGGCGAGATGCAGACGAACACGCCCCGGCCGTGCAGCCGCAGCGCATTGCTTTCGCCGGTGGGGCCGGGCAGGGTGATCGGCACCAGCTTGTCGGCGGCCTGTTGCGCGTAGTAGCGGCAGAAGTCCACCGCTTCGCGCACCTCGGCCACCGCATCGCCCAGGGTCTTGCCGGCCTCGACCGCGAGCAGGCCGCAGAACTGCGGCAGTTGTGCCTCCAGCAGGTCACCCGCGCGGGCGATCACGGCAGCGCGCTCGGCCACCGCTAGCGCGCTCCAGGTCTCGAAGCCTGCGGCCAGTGTGGCCATGGCCTGGGCCACCGCATCGGCATGGGCCTCGGCCACCACCGGCACCTGGGCGCTGGCCGCTGCGGCCAGCAACGGCGCACGTTGCTCGGGCACGGCCAGGTCGAGCCCGCGGCTGTTGCGCCGGCCGGCGCCGAACATCGGCGCCGGCGCCGGCTGGCCCGGCACCGGCGCGGGCTGCAGTGGTGAGCGCAGCAGCATGTCGGCGCTGACCGCGCTGTCGGCCAGCTGGTGCACGAACGACGAGTTGGCGCCGTTCTCCAGCAGCCGGCGCACCAGGTAGGCCAGCAAATCGCGGTGCTCACCCACCGGCGCATAGACCCGCAGCGCCAGGCCGGGCATGGCCGCCATCAGCTCACGGTAGACGCCTTCGCCCATGCCGTGCAGGCGCTGCATTTCGAAGCGCACGCCGCCGGCCGCGCCATTGCCCACGCGCGGCCGGTCGGCCGCGCGTGCCATCAACACGATGGCGGCAATGGTGCCGGCGTTGTGGGTGGCGAACTGCGGCAGGATGACCTCGGCATGGCCGATCAGCGCCTGGGCGCAGGCCAGGTAGCTGATGTCGGTGTGGTGCTTGTGGGTGAACACCGGGTAGCCGTCCAGGCCCAGCTCTTGCGCGCGTTTGATCTCGCCGTCCCAGTAGGCGCCCTTGACCAGGCGCACCATGAAGCGCAGGCCACGCGCGCGGCCGATGGCGGCCACCGCGTCGATCATCTGCCTGGCGCGGCTCTGGTAGCTCTGGATCGCCAGGCCGAAGCCGGCCCACTGCGGCGCGCTGGCCGCCACATGGTCGGCCAGGCGCTCGAACACGGCCAGTGACAGCTCCAGCCGGTCGCTCTCCTCGGCGTCGATCGTCAGGTTGAGATTGGCGCGCGCGGCGGCGTCGACCAGCGGCAGCAGGCGCGGCACCAGCTCGCGCAGCACGCGCTCGCGCTGGCCGTCCTCGTAGCGTGCGAACAGCGCCGACAGCTTGATCGAGATGCCGTCGCGCTGAGCGGGCGTCGCGCTGCTGCCCTGCGGGGTCAACGCGGCGATGGCGCGAATCGCGCCATCGTAGGCAGCGAGATAGCGCAACGCGTCACGGTCGGTGCG
>JANNMP010000150.1:0-8529 GCA_031398015.1 Burkholderiaceae bacterium | reverse complement strand
GGTCGGCCTCGGCCAGCATCTCGTCGTCGCTGTCGCAGACGATCACTTCGCCGTGCTGCTCCCAGCTCTGCCGCGCGATGCCGGCGGTGGGCAGCTTCAGCAGTTGCTTCTCGACCTGGGCGATGGTGTCAAGGGCGAGCTTCTCGCTCGTGGTCAGCAACACGGCCGGCGAGGTCGGCCCGTGCTCGGCCTGGCCGAGCAGGTCGACGGCACAGAGTTCGCCATCGACCGACTCGTCGGCGATCACCAGCGTTTCGGTCGGCCCGGCGAACAGGTCGATGCCGACGCGGCCGTACAGCTGGCGCTTGGCTTCGGCCACGTACATGTTGCCCGGTCCCACCAGCATGTCCACGGCCTGGATGCTCTGCGTGTCGATGGCCATGGCGGCGACCGCCTGCACACCGCCCAGCACCAATATCTGGTCGGCGCCTGCAAAGTGCATGGCCGCCACGATGGCCGGGTGCGGTGCGCCCTGGTAGGGCGGCGCGGTGGCCACGATGCGCGGCACGCCGGCCACCTTGGCCGTGAGCACACTCATGTGCGCCGAGGCGATGAGCGGGTACTTGCCACCCGGCACATAACAACCCACGGCGTTGACGGGGATGTGCTTGTGGCCCAGCACCACGCCGGGCAGGGTTTCGACCTCGACATCGCGCATGCTGTCGCGCTGTATCTGCGCAAAGCCGCGCACCTGGGTCTGCGCGAAGCGGATGTCTTGCACCTCGCGCGGGCTGAGCTGCTTCACCGCAGCTTCGATGGCGGCCTGCGACAGCGTGAAGTCGGCCGGGTCCCACTGGTCGAACTGGCGCGAGCAGTGGCGCACGGCATCGTCGCCCCTGGCTTCGATGTCTTTCAGGATGCTTTCCACCGTGGCGCGCACCTTGGCGTCGGCATCGGCATGGGCGGCGGCACTTTGGCCGCGTTTCAAGTGTCTGATCACGACAGAGTCTCCTTCAGGGTCGCGTCGGGCGGTTGACGTCGAAGCCGGCCGGGCGTCAGAACGACACGGGCGCGGGTTCGGGCAAAGGGTCTGACAGGGCCAGCCGCGGGAGCGCATGCGCGTTGTCCTCCTGGCCTGGGTCTTGGGCATCGCCAATGGCCAGGGCCAGCCTGCAATGGGCCCGCCGTGGCAGCCCAGCGGCTTGCAGGCGCCAGCGGACCAGCACCACCACCGACGGGCCGCTGCTGAAGGCGCGCAGCACCCAGGCTTGGCTGCTGCTGGCGGCGCAGGCCGCAGGCAGCGCGCCCAGTGTGGCGCTGCAGAGTTCGACGACACGGGGCCAGGTGCCGGCCTGCAGTTCAGGGTGGTCCGCCGCCGCGCCCAAGCACTGCTGGCGCAACTGGCTCATGAAATCGTCGCGGGCCACCTGCACGGCGGGTTCCGTGACGGCGTCGGCGGCCGTGCCTGCCACCACCCACAGGCGGGCGATCACGCCGTCGACCAGATCAGCAAAGGCGCCCACGGTGCGCGAGGGGGCCGTGTCGTTGCGCGTGTGCTCAGGTGTGTCGGCAGCCGCCTCATCGATGACCGCAATGGCATGCGCCGACAGCAGCACCCGTGCCCGACTTGAAAAGACCAGCGGGTGGACCGCAAACAGGTCCACGGCATCGGTGCGGCCAAACGTGGTGTGGCCGTACGCCTCCACGCGCACTGCATTCGCCAGGTGATCTGCGGCAGCCGCCTGCCCACACAGCAACTGCTGCAGCGTGACCCAGGCGCCGGCGCCAGCTGCCTCTGCAGCCATGGGCAAAGCGGCCGGGGGCATGCACTGCGTGGCGCCCGTCACAGCGCACCCCCAGCCGGTGCCGTCGCGCCCAAGCCGCCGTGCACCTGGCGCAACACGGCCAGCTCGTCGAACACGGTCTGGTCGTGCACGATGCGGCCACTGCGCAACACGTAGTGGCTGTTGCCGGCGACCAGGATCTCGCGCCCCGTGGGCGCACCCCATGGGCCGCTGCCGGCATGCACGCCACACGCCGACCAGCGCAGCGCGACGGCGACATCGCCGTGCGGCAGTGGCCGCGCCGCCCAGTGGTCGATGGCCAGCGCAAACCGGTGCAACTGGGCACGCAACTGGACCAGGCAGCCAGCCCAGTAGCCCCGGCCCCAGCCGCAACGACCGGTGGGCCAGCAGACCTCGATGCTGGGCGAGACCTGGCTCGCGGCATGGCCGTACAGGTCGGCGCGCCAGGCCGCATCAAGCAGCCGTGCCGGGCCGGACGCGGGGTGGTCAGCCTCGGGCCACTGGGGGTCATGGCTGCGCACGCGGTCGATCCACGCCTGCCGCCAGGCGTGGCGGGCCGGGTCGCCCACGCGGTCGGCCATGGCCTGCGCGGTGGCCACCTCGCGCGGCGCATGCCCCATCTGCAAAGCGGCCCGCGCGTTGTCACGGAACAGCCATTCCTCGACGATCAGGTTGTCGCGCACCAGGCAGTCGGCCACCGTGGTCGCCATTTGCGCCTTGCCTGCGCCGGCGCCGTACAGGGCATCGACGCCGTCGTGTGTCGAGCGGCTGGTGATGCGGTGGGACGTGTAGAAAAGCCCCGGCGCGTCTTCGCTCCAGATCACGTCTTCAGCCACGACCTGCCGGTCAGCGAAAGCCGACAGCGCCGACAACGTGCCCTGCACGACGTTTTCGACGCCGCAGCTGGGGCCGTTCAGGGTGTGCATCACGCAGCTGTCAGCGTAGTGGGTGCGGCACAAGCCGATGTCTTTCTGTTCCCAGATGCGGTGGGTACAGCGCGTGATGTAGTCGACGATGTCGCGGTACACCGGCTCAAATCCCGGCAGGGCCTGCCGGCGCGGCCCGGCGGCCAGCAAATCGGCCGCAGTGCGACCGACCGGCGAGCGCACGTCGGGCAGCTGGTTCCAGACAGCGGCGTTCATGCGCCCGCCTCTGCGTGCCCAATGCGGGACAAGTCAATGTCGATGCGCTGATCTGCCATGGCTGAAGATTATCGTCGGGCTTGCATGCGTATGCATACCGGAAAACCCGCGAGCAGTGGCGCGCCGACCGCAACGCCAGGCGGCGCGGCGCGTGGTGTCGGCCCGCCGCATTCAGTCGCGCAGGCGCGCCAACAGGTCGACGTCCATTTGCAGCATCAGGTGCGGCAGGTCGATCAAGACCCAGTTCTCGGTCAGCAGCGTGCCGTCGTTGCGCCACCAGTCCATCACGCGCATGCTGATGGCTTTGCCCGTGGCCTTGACGCCCAGGTAGTCACCGCTGAACGTACCGCGCACGCTGGGCCAGCCGGTCGAGCCCACGTAGGGCCCCTCGGCGACGCGCGAGCGGTGGCCGCGCGGCAGGTGGTGGGGGCTGCCGCGGTCGGGGAACGCATGCAGGAAAGGGGCCTGGTGGTGGCGCTGGAAGCCGGCCACGCCGCGCATGCTGCCGATGCCGCCCGGCCCGTACCACATCATGTTCGGGTGCCAATAACGCGGCATGTCCATCGAGTCGAGGTTCTTGCCATCGAAGCGCCACAAGCCGGTGAACATCTCCAGCGTCAGCCGCATGCTCTCAATGCCCTGCGCCGGGTCGGTGGGGCCCAGCAGCAGGCCGTCGTGCGGCGCCGGGCCGGGCACCAGCCATTCAAGCCCGCTGCTGGGCGGAAGGATGCGGCGCCCGGCCTGGCGCGCCAGGTCGACGATGTCCAGCAGCACCCGCGCCTCGGTGATTCGGCCCACGCCATCGTGGCCTTGTTGCCAGCGGTAGAACTCGCCGAAGCGCAACGCCGCGGGCTCGCCGGTCGCGGGGATGCCGAGCCACGGCTGCTTGAAGGTGCCCAGGTAGTGGCCGGTGGTGGTTGCCCACCAACCTTCACCACGCAGCTCGGGCGGGGCGTGGCCGACCACGCCGGGTGGCGGGCTGATCCACTCGCCGCCGAAAAAGAGATCGGCGCGACGCTCGAGGTCTGGGAACGCCGCCTGCAGCGGGGCGTAGAACTGCTCGGCCACGGCCGCCGGGCCGACCAACTCGTTGAAAGGATGCGACACGAACCAGCACGCGTCGGGTGCCAGGTGTTCGCGCAGCGCCGCGGCCACGTCGGGGCCGGGCAGGCGCTGCATCAGCCGCCAGACATCGGCCTTCATCTGCGCAAGCGTGGGATCGGGTTGGCTCATCATGACTTGAGGTCGGGCTGAAGGTTGAAGGGTGCGGATTCGTCCCCTGGACGGGAGCGTCGCGCTGGCTTGTGCAGCAGCGGCGTGTAGACGCAAAGCCACATGGCTGCTGCAAATTAGGGTTTCTCGCGAGGCGATTCTGCGCTGACTTGCATACGCTTGCAAGTCTGCCGCTTGCTTGCAGCGCCTGGATTTTTCAACCCACCCCGCGCCGTCGCGCCTGGAGAACCACGATGATGAATGCGTCCCGTTTGGTGCCCTCACCGCTGTCCCGTGCCGTGGCGCTGGCTCTTGGTACCTGGGGCCTGGTCGGTGCTGGCGCGGCGTTTGCGCAAACCGCCCCTGCCGCACCTGCGGCCGACTCGGGTGAGTTGAGCACCGTCACCGTCACCGCCACGCGCCGAATCGAAGACCAGCAAAAGGTCAGCACCTCGGTCACCGCCTTGTCGGCTGAAAAGCTGGTCGAGCGCAACATTTACGACATCTCGCAGTTTGAGGGCTTGGCGCCGGGCTTCACCTTCGGCCGGTCCGGGTCTGACGCGCGCCCCGCCATGCGCGGTGTGCGCACCGAGGCGGTTCAAGCCAACGCCGACACCACCATCGGTTTCTTCATCGACGGCATCTACAAGAGCCGCCCCAGCCAGGCCCTGGCCAGTTTCATTGACCTCGAGCGCGTGGAAGTGCAGCGCGGTCCGCAAGGCACGCTGTTCGGCCGCAACACCTTTGGCGGCAACATCGTGATCACCACCGCCCGGCCCGAGCTGGGCGAAACCAGCGCCGAGGGCAGCGTGCTGGTGGGCAGCTTCAAGCGCGTGCGCCTGGAGGCCGTGGGCAACATCCCCGTGGCCCCCACGGTGGCCATCCGCCTGGCTGCGGCAGTGGACAAGTCCGACGGTTACGTGAAGAACGACTTCAACAAGGCGGCCGACCTGTTCGACCAGGACCTGCGCTACTTCCGTGCCTCGGTGCGTTTCAAGCCCGACAACCGCTTCGACGCTTTCATCAAGGTGGACAGCACCGAGCAGCGCGGCAACGGCGCTGGCGGATTCAGTTATTTCCAGAAGGGCACTTACCTGAACGGCACCTGCCGGCCCTTGATGAACAGCACGTTCTATGCGCTGAATGGCCGTGGCGGCCTGACTGACGGCATGCCCGATTGCACCCGCACCCTGGGCATCCCGGGTGGCGCCGGCCCCGGCACCACCGCCGACGTGGGCCGGCCCATCTACAGCCCCGGCAACCCCTGGCGAGTCGAAAACAACTACCAGTCCGAGCAAAAGCTGTCTGACGTCAGTGCAACCGCCGATGTGTCTTACCGCTTCGACGACTTCACGCTCAAGTCCATCACTGGTTTCTCAGATTTTTCGGTGCTGCGCACGGTCGACCAGGACTTTTCGCGCGAAGCCATTGCCATCAGCTACGAGCGCACCAAGAACAAAGGCTTCTCGCAAGAGCTGCAGATGTTGTCGGAGAGCAAGGGCCCGTTTGGCTACGTGGCCGGCCTGTATTTCTTCAAGGACAAGACCAACCAGCTTGGCGTGTTCCAGTCGGTGCGCCGCGCTGTGGGCAACGGCAGCGCCGACACGGTGGTGGCCGAAACCGAGTCGACTGCCGCCTACGCGCAGTTGAGCTTTGCCGCCACCAACGACCTGAAGCTCACTGCCGGCCTGCGCTACACGGTGGACAAGAAGAAATTCAAGTTCGCCAACCGCAACTCAGTGGTGCCCGTCAGCGCCAACCTGGCCGACCCCGACCCGAAGTTCACGTCGCTGGACGACTTGGTGGCCGGGGACGCGGCGTTCGGCAATGCCGGCGTCACCAACTGCGGCCCGGCGGTGGGCGGCTTCCCAGCGGGCATCGTGGCGCTCGGTGCCAACTGTGGTGGTGTGGGCAACAACACCTTCTTCGGCGCCACCTACAACCCGGTCAAGTTCAAGAAGGGCACCGGCCGCCTGGCCGCCGAATACAGCCTGAGCAAGAGCCAACTGCTTTATGTCAGCTACAGCACGGGCTTCAGCTCGGGCGGTTTCAATGGCAGCCAGGCAGCCATGAACAGCGAAGCCACCCGCACCTTCAACCCGCAGGAAGTGACTGCCGTTGAAATTGGCTCGAAGAACCGCTTCCTGAACAACACCTTGCAGCTCAACGTGGCGGCCTTCACGAACCGCTACACCGACCAGCAAGAGCAGCGCCAGGTGCCTGTGGGCCTGACCACGGCGTCACTGCTGTTCAACGCCGCCAAGTCCAAGGCCAACGGCGTGGAGCTGGAAGGCGAATGGCGCGTGACGCGTGACTTCACGCTCGGAGCCACCCTGTCGCTGCTGGACGCCAAGTACACCAGCTTCCCAGACGCACCGGGCCCGATCGCCATCACCCAGCTGATCGACAGCCCGGGCACGGCGGCCACGGTGGTCAATGGTGTGACGATCGCCCCAGCCGGCCAGACCCGCGTGTTTGCGCCGGGTTACCGCTGCGGCCTGGTTGGCGGCACGGGCGTGAACGGCGTGCCGCAGGCCTTTGGCTGCGACCTGACAGGCAACAAGATTCCGTACGCCGCCGACCGCTCGGGGTCGGTCACAGCCGCCTACACCTTTGGCCTGGGCAGCATGGGCAGCATCACACCGATGGTGGTGGTCAACTTCAGCAGCGGCTACTTCGGTCAGATCTACAACGTTGCCGCCGAGAAGCAGGGGTCGTACACCAAGACCGACCTGAAGCTGAACTGGAAGGTGAACGACGGGTTGAACGTGCAGGCCTTCGTCGACAACGCCAACAACACGCTGGTCATCAACCGCTTTGTGTGGGGCGGCGGCAGCACCATGCAGAACAGCGCTGCGGCACCGCGCACCTTTGGTGTGAAGGTGGGCTACAAGTTCATGTGATCCTGAGCAGCAGGGTTGGTGTGTACCGGCCCTGCGCAGTCCGCCCCTTTGCAAAGGCACGCATCCACCGATGGCCCACACCCGCATCTGCACCACCCACGTCGGCAGCCTGCCGCGCAGCCAGCCGGTTGTCGACCAGATCTTCGCGCGTGAAAACGGCCAGCCGGTGGACGAAGAGACGTTCGACGCCATCATGGCGGCGGCCATCGACGCCTGCGTGGCGCGGCAGGTGGCGGCCGGAGTGGACATCGTCAGCGATGGCGAGATGAGCAAGATCAGCTACGCCACCTACATCAAGGACCGCTACACCGGCTTCGACGGCGACAGCCCGCGCCGCACGCCGGCCGACCTGCTCGACTTCCCTGGCTTCATGGACCGGCTGCGCAGCAGCGGCGGCACGCCCAGCTACCGCCGCCCCTGCTGCGTGGGGCCGATCGCGGTGAAGACGCTGGCGCCGCTGCACAAGGACATCGCCCACCTGAAGGCCGCCGCGCAGCGCCACGGTGCAGCGCAGGTGTTCATGAACGCCGCCTCGCCTGGCGTGGTGGCCCTGTTCCAGCCCAACCAGCACTACACCAGCGACGACGACTATCTCGAAGCCCTGGCGCACGCGCTGCGCCATGAATACCACGCCATCGTCGATGCCGGGTTGATCCTGCAGATCGACTCGCCTGACCTCGGTCTGGGCCGGCACATGATGTACAAGGACCTCGACGATGCCGCCTACCTGGCGCGCATCGAACAACATGTCGAGGCGCTGAACTTTGCGCTGGTGGCCCTGCCCGCCGACCGCGTGCGCATGCATGTGTGCTGGGGCAACTACGAAGGCCCGCACCACAAGGACGTGCCGCTGGCCACCATCCTGCCCACGGTGTTGAAGGCCAGGCCGCAAGGTCTGCTCTTCGAAACCGCCAACCCGCGCCACGGCCACGAATGGGCCACCATCCGCGACATGCGCGCGCGCATTCCTCAAGACAAGGTGTTGATCCCTGGCGTGCTGGACACCACCAGCAACTTCATCGAGCACCCCGAACTCATCGCCCAGCGCTTGCAGCGCTTCGTCGACATCGTCGGGCCCGAGCGTGTCATCGCCGGCAGCGACTGCGGTTTCGGCACCTTCGCGGGTTTTGGTGCCGTGGACGAAGACATCGTCTACGCCAAGCTGGCCGCCATGGCCGAAGGCGCAGGGCGCTTGCAGCCTGCGCCTGTGGCAGCCTGATCGGAGCTGAACCAGTCAAGGATTGCGCGCTTGCCCACGGTCATTTGGGCGGCGTCAATGTGGGCGGCGTCAATGTGGGCGGCGTCAACTTGTCAAGCTGGCGCTGTTGCGCCAGGTCGGTGCCGGTGCGAAGCAGCTTGCGGTCGTCGTCGCGTGCGTCGCGGGCGTCTCGCATCGAGATGGACACCTTCTGAGCATTCCAGGCGTCTGGCGGCACCCGGCGTTCGCGGAGAAACAGCGTTCGTCTGCGGCACGGCACGCGCCCTCGCAGGATGTCTGCATGCCGAGACCGTGGCGGCAAGGCCGAG
>JANNMP010000131.1:0-3064 GCA_031398015.1 Burkholderiaceae bacterium | reverse complement strand
CCAGCGTGCCGCCTGCCCAACGCGGCAAGTACGCGGCCTTCAGCGAGGCCGCAAGCCATGGCATGCGCCACCTGCGGGCCCTGGCCCGCGCCGGCCTGACCGACCTGCACCTGTTGCCGGTGTTTGACCTGGCCAGCGTGCCCGAGGCCGGCTGCAGCACACCCGCCATCCCCCAGGCCGCGCCTGACGGCCTGGCGCAGCAGGCGGCGGTGCTGGCGTTGGCCGCTGCCGATTGTTTCAACTGGGGCTACGACCCGTTGCACTTCAACGCCCCCGAGGGCAGCTACGCCAGCCGCGCCGACGACGGCGCCATCCGCATCCGCGAGCTGC
Source organism: Burkholderiaceae bacterium (assembly GCA_031398015.1). GTDB lineage: Bacteria > Pseudomonadota > Gammaproteobacteria > Burkholderiales > Burkholderiaceae_C > Pseudaquabacterium. The sequence goes on along the minus strand of JANNMP010000131.1, from coordinate 2,734 downwards.
GCCAGATGGTGCTGGCGCTGCACCGGCTGGGCCTGCGCGTGGGCATGGATGTGGTCTACAACCACACCAGCGCGGCCGGCCAGCACCGCCAGTCGGTGCTCGACCGCACCGTGCCCGGCTACTACCACCGCTTGAACGCCGTCGGCGGGATCGAGCGCAGCACCTGCTGCGAAAACACCGCCACCGAGCACATGATGATGGCCAAGCTGATGACCGACTCGGTGCGGCTGTGGGCGCGCCAGCACCGCATCGACAGCTTCCGCTTCGACCTGATGGGCCACCAGCCGCTGGCGGTGATGCTGGACTTGCAGCGCGCACTGCGCCGCGACAACGGCCGCGACATCCAGTTGATCGGCGAGGGCTGGAACTTTGGCGAGGTGGCCAACGGCGCGCGCTTCGTGCAGGCGGCGCAGTTGCAGCTGGCCGGCAGTGGCATTGCCAGTTTCAGTGACCGCGCCCGTGATGCGCTGCGCGGCGGCGGCGTGGGTGACGGCCCCGAGGCCTTGGTGGCGCGCCAAGGCTGGCTCAATGCCGCAGGCAACCCGCCCAGCGCCGCCGGCGCCGACCTGCTGCGCCTGGGCCTGGCCGGCACGCAACGCAGCCACCGCCTGCCCACCCACACCGGCGCCGTGTTGCGCGGTGACCAGCTGGTCTATGCCGGCCAGCCTGCGGGTTATGCCGCCGCGCCGGGCGAGGTGGTGAACTACGTGGAGAACCACGACAACCACACGCTGTGGGACCTCAACGCCTTCAAGCTGCCGCTGCACACCAGCGCTGCCGAGCGCGCCAGGGTGCAGGTGCTGGGCCTGGCCGTCACCACGCTCAGCCAGGGCGTGGCGTACTTCCATGCCGGCGTCGAGCTGCTGCGCAGCAAATCGATGGACGGCAACAGCTACGACAGCGGTGACTGGTTCAACCGCATCGACTGGACCGCACAGACCAACCACTTCGCCAGCGGCCTGCCACCCGGGGCCGACAACGCTGCCCTGCACGCACTGATGGCGCCACGCCTGGCCGATGCGCGGCTCAACCCCGCGCCGGCCGACATCGCCTTCAGCCGCGATGCCTTTTTTGATCTGCTGCGCATCCGCGCCAGCTCCAGCCTGTTTCGCCTGCCGACCGCAGCCAAGGTGCAGCAGCGGCTGCGCCACCACAACACCGGCCCCGGCCAGAACCCGGCGCTGCTGGCGCTGGAACTGGACGGCCGCGGCCACCCAGGCGCCGGTTTTCAGCGGCTGATGCTGCTGTTCAACAGCGGCCTGGCAAGCGCGCCGCTGCAGCTTCCCGAAACGGCAGGCCAGCCCTGGGTGCTGCACCCGGTGCACCGCGCCAGTGGTGCGGCCGACCGGCGCGCGGCCACACAGTCGGCATTCGACCGTGTGACCGGCCGCTTCGATGTGCCGCCCCGCACAGCCGTGGTTTACGTGGTGCCGGCCAGCACCAGGGCCCGCTGACAATCCTGAGCGGAGACCACCCAGCCCATGATGCCCATGCCCTTGACTGGCGCAACGCGCCGGGCCCTGCTGACGGCGCTGCTGCTGCTGGCCGCTGCCACCAACAGCGCTGCGGCCACGCTGACCATTGCCTGCGGCAGCGGCGGCAGTGACTTGAAGTTCTGCAAGCAGCATGCCGACGACTGGGCCAGGAAGACCGGCCACACGGTGCGCACCTACTCGCCGCCGAACAGCGTGACCGAAGCGCTGGCGCTGTACCGCCAGCTGTTTGCGGCCAAGAGCGGCGACATCGACATCATCCTGATCGACATCGTCTGGCCCGGCATCCTGAAAGACCATCTGCTCGACCTGCGGCCGCACAGCGGTGGGCAAGAGGCGCAGCACTTTGCGGCCATCATTGCCAACAACACCGTCAACGGCAGGCTGGTGGGCATGCCCTGGTACACCGACGCCGGCATGCTGTACTACCGCGCCGACCTGCTGCGCAAATACGGCCTCAAGCCACCGCTGACCTGGGCCGAGCTGGGCAGCACAGCGGCCACCGTGATGGCCGGTGAACGTGCCGCCGGCCAGCGTGACTTCCAGGGCTTCGTGTTCCAGGCCAAGGCCGCCGAGACACTGACCTGCAACGCGCTGGAATGGGTGGCCAGCTTCGGTGGCGGCCGCCTGGTCGACGAGGCCGGCAACATCACCGCCAACAACCCGGCGGCGGCGCTGGCGCTGGACACCATCGCCGGCTTCGTGGGCACCATCTCGCCGGTGGGGGTGCTGAATTACGCCGAGGAAGACGCGCGTGGCGTGTTCCAGAACGGCCAGGCGCTGTTCATGCGCAACTGGCCCTACGCCTGGGCGCTGGCGCAACAGAGCGACAGCCTGATCCGCGGCAAGGTGGGCGTGGCGCCGCTGCCGCGTGGCACCGGCCCGGGCGCCGGCCCCGGCGCCAGTGCGGCCGGCACGCTGGGCGGCTGGCAGCTGGCGGTGTCGAAGTACAGCCGCCACCCCGAGGCGGCGGCCAGCCTGGTGATGCACATGACCAGTGCCGCGGTGCAGAAAGACCGCGCCATCCACGGCTCGTACAACCCCACCCGCCCGGCGCTGTACCCTCCAGCACGACAATCCCGCAAAACGACCAGGGGAGGGGCGGATGGAGGTGTTCACGGAGGAGTGGTGCGTGGCCTGCTGCGAGCGGCTGAACGCGCGCGAAAGCTACGCGCAGGCCGCCGCGGGGTGGCAGGGCGCGGTGGTGCTGGAGATGACGGCCGATCCCGCGCACGGCATGG
>JANNMP010000202.1:0-7784 GCA_031398015.1 Burkholderiaceae bacterium | reverse complement strand
GCCACCCGGTCACCGGGCTGGACGCCATGCGCGGCCAGCAGCGTGGCAAAACGGTCGCTGGCCGCGTCGAGTTCGGCATAGGTGAGCGTGTGGCCGTAGTGCACCACGGCGGGCTTGTGTGGCGTGGTGCGGGCCCAGGCGCGCAGGTACTCGGTCAACGGCACCTCGCCGTGTGGGTACACCGGCGCGGTGTTGGCACCGGCCGGCCAGGCCTTCTTCCACAGGCCGTGCAGATGGGCCAGGTACGCGGCTTCGTCGGTGGCTTGGGTCATGGTTAGCGTTTCGTTGTGGGGTCCAGCGCCACACGCAGCGATTCACCCAGGGTGTTGAAGGCCAGCGCGGTGCACAGGATCGCCAGGCCAGGGGCGTACATCTGCTCGGGCGCCAGCTCCATGTTCTGGTAGGCACGCGCCAGCATCGAGCCCCAGCTGGGGCTGGGCGGCTGGATGCCCAGGCCGAGAAAGCTCAGAGATGCTTCGGCCAGCAGCGCGGCGGCCAGCAGCAGCGTCACTTGCACGATCACCGGCTGCACCGTGTTGGGCAGCACATGGCGCCACAGGATGCGCGCGGTGCTGGCGCCAAAGCAGCGTGATGCATCCACATACAGCTCTTGCCGCACCACCAGCGCGCGGGCCCGCACCAGCCGCGCCAGGTGCGGCGAGAACACGATGCCCACGGCAATCATGCCGTTGGTCAGGCCGATGCCCAGCGCACCCGTCACCGCAATCGCCAGCACGATCGACGGGAACGACAGCAGTGCGTCGATGAAGCGGCTGATGCCGTCATCGACCCAGCCGCCCAGGTAACCCGCCAGCAGGCCCACCGGCAGGCCCAGCAGCACGGCGATGCCAACCGCCAGGCCGCTGGCGTACAGCGTGGCCGCGCCGCCATGCACCATGCGGCTGAACACGTCGCGGCCCAGGTCGTCGGTGCCCAGCAGGTGGGCGGCCGACGGGCTGGCCAAGGTGTTGTCCACATCCTGCGCGGTGACGGGGTAGGGCGCAATCAGCGGCGCACACAGCGCCAGCAGGCCGAGTGCCAGCAAGAAGGCCAGGCTCAAGCTGGCGCGCAGATCACGCCGCAGCCAATCAAGCAGGCGCTTGTTCATCATTTGATGCGTGGGTCGAGCACGGTGTAGAGCAGGTCGGCCACCAGGTTGACGCTGATCACCACCAGCACCATCACGAAAACCACGCCCTGCACCACAGGCAAATCACGCGTGAGCGCGGCGTTGACGATCAGGTTGCCCATGCCGGGGATGGCGAACACCGCCTCCACCACCACGGTGGCGGCCAGCATGCGGTTGAACAGCAGCGTGGCAACCGTCAGCAGGTTGACGCCGGCGTTCTTCAAGCCGTGTTTCCACAGAATGACGTTGGCGCTCAGGCCCTTGGCGCGCAGCGTTCGCACCGGTGGTGAGCTGAGGATTTCCACCAGCGAGCTGCGCAACTGGCGCGACACCTCGGCCACACCCCCCGCAGCCAGTGCCAGCGCCGGCAGGATGGCATGGTGCAGCGCCTTGGGCACGCTGTCTTTCAGCGGCACCGCGCCGGTGGCCGGGAACCAGCCGAAGTGCAGCGCAAACCAGGCCACCAGGATCATCGCCAGCCAGAAGCTGGGCACCGCAATGCCCAACGAGGCCACCGAGGTGACCACCCGGTCGCGCAGGCCGTCGGGCCGGCTGGCGGCCAGCATGCCCAGCGGCACGCCCAGGCCGAGTGCCACCGTCATCGCCAGCACCACGATCAACAGCGTGTTGGGGAAGGCGCGGGCGATCGACACCGCCACTTCTTCACCGGTGGCCAGGGACTTCGACAAGTCACCCTGCGCCGCGTTCAGCAGCCAGCTGCCGTACTGCACCAGGAACGGCCGGTCCAGGCCGTACAGCGTGCGGATTTCGGCGATGCGTTCTTCGGTGGCGTTTTCACCGGCCAGCGTGATCGCGATGTCACCGGGCATCAGCTTCAACAGCCCGAACACCACGAAGGTGGCCAGCACCAGCACCGGCAGCGCCTGCAACAGGCGCCGCCGGATCACCCGCAGGCGGCTGGACGTGGCCATGGTCTTCGCTCAACCCAGGCTGATGAACTCGTACTTGGGCTTGCCGAGCAGGTTCGGCTTGTAGCCCTTGACGGCCTGCGCGGCGGCCACCAGCTCGTACTGGAAGGCCAGCGGCGCCACCAGCGCCTGCTCCATCACGATGCGCTGCAGTTGCCAGAAGATCAGCTTGCGGCCCTCGATGCGCTCGGCCACGCGGCTTTCGGCCAGCAGCTCGGTGAGCTTCTGGCCGTGGTCAACCCGGCCGGCGTTGAAGTACGCATCCTTGCTGTACATCAGGCTGTAGGTCATGCTGGGGTCGGGCCGGCCGGTCCAGGCCGACAGCAGCATGTCGAACTTCTTCTCGTTGCCGAAGAACTGGCCACTGATCTCGGGGATGGTGCCGGTGATGTACTTGAGGCGAATGCCCACCTTGCGCAACTGCTCGCCGACGATCTCGCTGCGGCGCACCGAGTCTTGATCCGTGTAGCTGCCCACCGTCAGGTCAATGCCGTCCTTGAAGCCGGCCTCGGCCAGCAAGTCGCGGGCCTTGTCGAGGTTGTGCGGGTACAGCGCCACCAGGGTTGGGTCGAATGCCCAGTGGCTCTTGGGCAGGTTCATGTACGCGGGCTCGCCCACGCCGGCCAATGAGGCCTTGACGAAGCTGGGCCGGTCGAGCGCAAAGTTGATCGCCTGGCGCACCTTCAGGTTGTCCAGCGGCTTCTTGGCCAGGTTGAAATAAATCTGCAGGCAGTACAGCGTGGGCCCGGTCACCTTCTGCAGATCCTTGGCCTTGTCGATCAGCGGCATCAGCCGGGGCGGCACCTGGTAGGCAAAGTTGTTCTGCCCGGCCACCACCGCGCGCAGGCCGGTGGCCAGCTCGGGGATCAGCGAGAACTCGATGCCGTCAACGAAGCCCCGGTCTTGGCGCCAGTACTTGTCGGCGCGGGTGACCACCAGCTTCTCGTTGGCCGACCAGCTGACGAACTTCCAGGGCCCGGTGCCCACCGGCTTGCGGTCGAACTCGGCACCCAGGGCTTGCACCGCCTTGGGCGAGACCACCATGCCGGCGCGGTCGCTCAGGATGGCCGGCAGGGCGGTGTCGGGCCGGGCCAGCTTGACGGTGACCTGCAGCGGGCCGGTCACGTCCACCTGGGCCACGTTCTGCAGGTCAGCCTTGATGTTGCTGCGTGCATCCTGCCGGCCGCGGTCGAGGTTGAACTTGACTGCTGCGGCATCGAGCGGGCTGCCGTCGTGGAACGTGATGCCGGGTTTCAAGTCCAGCACCATGGTGCGCGGGTCGGGGAAGTTGAACGCCGCCAGGCCGGGCTTGGTCTTCAGCGTCTCGTAGTCCCATTCGACCAGCGTGTCGTACATCGTCCACAGGAAGGTGTGGTCAGAGCCGGCGCCGCCGGTGGCCGGGTCCAGGCTGGACGGGTTGGCGTTGGCCGACACCTTGAGGATGCCGCCGCGCTTGGGTGTGGCTTGGCCAAAGGCCGGGGTGCCGGCCAGCGTGGCGGCGCCGGCCAGCGCCATCAGCGCGCGGCGGCTCAGGCCGGTGGTGGGTTCTGTGCGGTCGGTCATGCCGGTCTCCTGTGGGTGGCGGGTTCGGTGTCGGTGCTGGTGTTGGGCGGCGGTGGCCCGTCGGCGGTGGCGAAGTGGCAGGCCACCCAGTGCGCCGGCCGCAGCTCACGCCAATCGGGCAACTCGGCCGCGCAGCGTGGCTGGGCGCTGGGGCAGCGGGTGCGAAAGCGGCAGCCCGACGGTGGGTCAATCGGGCTGGGGATTTCACCCTGCAGCACGATGCGGCGCTGGCTGCGCAAGTGCGACGGCAGCGGCTGCGGATCGGCCGACATCAGCGCTTCGGTGTAGGGGTGCAGCGGGCGCTCACCGACATCACCGGTGGGGCCGAGCTCCATCAGCCGGCCCAGGTAGGTGACGGCGATGCGGTCACTGACATGGGCCACCACCGACAGGTCATGGGTGATGAACACATAGGTCAGGCCGAATTCGCGCTGCAGGCTGGCGAACAGGTTCAGCACATCACCGCGGATCGACACGTCCAGGGCCGCCACCACCTCGTCGCAGACGATCAGCTTGGGCCGCAGCGTCAGCACCCGGGCGATGTTGATGCGCTGCTTCTGGCCGCCCGACAGCATGTGTGGATAACGCTGTGCGTACTCGGGCGCAATGCCGACGCGGGCCAGTGCGTCCAGGCCACGCTGCTCGCGGCTGGCGCGGTCGAAGCCACCGGCAATCTCCAGCGGCTCACACACGCTGGCCAGCACACGCTGGCGCGGGTTCAGCGCGGCATGTGGGTCCTGGAACACGATCTGGTAGTCACGCCGGTGCTGGCGCAGCGCGGCGGCGCCCAGCGTGTGCGGGTCGACACCGTTGTGCAGGATGGCGCCGCTGGTGGGCGGCAGCAGCGACACCAGGGCCCGGCCCAGCGTGGTCTTGCCCGAGCCCGATTCGCCGATGATGCCGAAAGTCTCGCCCGGCATCACGTCGAAGCTGATGCCGTCCACCGCCTTCACCGTCTGCTGCCGATCTTGCGTGGGAAAGTGGATGCGCAGGTCGTGCACGCTCACCAGTGGGCTTGGGTTCGTGTTCACCCCACGGCCCCCGGCAAGACCAGCTCGGGTGCGCGCACGCAGCGCGCGCTGTGGCCGGGCGACACATCGGCCTGCACCTGCTCGGCCGCACAGCCCGCCAGCGCATGGCCGCAGCGGGCGCGGAAGCGGCAGCCCGGCGGCATCTCGCTGGGCGACGGCACCCGCCCCGGGATCGATGGCAGCAGCGCACGGTGCTGGGCCAGGCGCGGCAGCGAGCGCAACAAGCCTGAGGTGTAGGGGTGGCGCGGGCGCATCAGCACGTCATCGACCGGCGCGTCTTCGACGATCTCACCGGCATACATGGTCAGCATGCGGGTGCAGACCTCGGCCACCACGCCCAGGTCATGGGTGATGAACATCAGCGCGGTGCCGGCGCGCTCACTCAAGTCACGCAGCAGGTCGGTGATCTGTGCCTGGACCGTCACGTCCAGCGCGGTGGTGGGCTCGTCGGCCACCAGCAGCTTGGGCTCGCAGATCAGCGCCATCGCGATCATCACTCGCTGGCGCATGCCGCCCGAGAACTGGTGCGGGTATTCGTCATGCCGGCGCGCCGGCAGCGGGATGCCGCCGCGCGCCAGCGCGTCGATGGCACGCTCTCGCGCCTCGGCCCGGCTGACCGGGAAGTGTGTGCGGTAGGCCTCGGCAATCTGCTCACCGACGCTGAACACCGGGTCGAGCGCGGTCATCGGCTCCTGGAAGATCATCGCGATGTGGCGGCCGCGGATGGCCTGCATCTGCGGCTCGGGCAGGTGCGCCAGGTCTTGGCCTTCGAACAGGATCTGGCCGTCGATGTGGGCATGGCCGGCAGGCAGCAGGCGCAGCACCGACAGGCCGGTGACGGTCTTGCCGCAGCCACTTTCACCGACCACGCCGAGGCGTTCACCGGCGGCGATGCTGAAGTTCAGCTTGCGTGTGACGGCGACCCGCCCGCCACCGTGGCCGCTGCGGAAGCTGATCGACAGGTCACGCACTTCAAGCACGGTGCGGGGCCTTGAAGGCGTTGCGGCGGGGTGCCATCAATACACCTGCTGGCGGAACGGGTCGACCGAGTCGCTGTGCGAGCGGCCCATGTATTGCAGCACCTCGTCGCGCGTGTCGGTCATGATCTTGCGCATCAGCGCCTCGGCGCCGTCGGCGTCACCGGACTTGATGGCGGCCAGCAGGCGCTCGTAGTCATGGAAGGTGTCGGCGCGGCGCGCCGGTCGCACATAGTCGGGCGGCTGCGGCGTCACCCACAGCATGCGCCACAGCGCGTCGTGCGGCAGGTCACGGTAAGTGGTCTGGATCACCTTGGCACTGGCGCAGGCGTGCAGCAGGCCGATGGCCACGCGGCCGGTGGCCTGGGCAAAGTCGAGCAGCGACGGCTTCTTCAGCGCCGCCAGCTTGCGCAGCTGGTCCAGCCGCGGGTCAACCTCGGCCAGCGCTGATTTGTCAGGGTTGCGCGCCAGGTAGCGCACCGCCAGGCTGAGCAGCGCGCAGCGCACATTGAAGATGTCGGCCACGTCGTTGAGTGCCAGCTCCACCACATAGGCGCCGCGCCGGGGCTTGATCTCGACCAGTCCCTGGCGCTCCAGGATGCGCAGCGCATCACGCACCGGGCCGCGGCTCAACGAGAACAGCTCGGCCACCGCCTGCTCACCGACCCGCTGCCCGGGCGCATAACCGCCTTGCAGGATCGACTGGCCCAACTGCTTGGCGACTTGCTCACCGGTGGTGGCGGTGCTGACCTTGGCGCGCAGGCCCAACGCCTTGGCAGCGCGGACAGGGTTGGTGGCAGCAGCGCGGGGCATGGGGTTGGGTGGGCAGGCGGCAGGGCAGGCGTTTCGATTCCGGAAACCGGAGCCAGTACTGTGAACTGTCAATTGTTAACAATTCTTCAGTGCTTTCCCTGAGCCCGGAACGCCTGTCCAGGCGTACCGTTGTGGCCACAGACTGTTGTGGCAATGGCGTTGCCGCGTTGGCGCGTCGGCGACAGTCAACCAGGAAGGTCGTCCATGGCAATCCACCGCATCGAATCCCAGGTGACCGGCACGGTCTGGAAGCTCGAGCGCCGCAATGGCGACGCGGTGGGCGAGGGTGACACCATCCTGATCATCGAGTCGATGAAGATGGAAATCCCGCTCGACGCACCGGCCGCCGGCACGCTGCGCGAGCTGCTGGTGGCCGAGGGCGACAGCGTCAGCGAGGGGCAGGTTCTGGCCGTGGTGGCCAGTTGAGCCTCAGGCCTCGACGCTGAACCGCAGCCCGGCAAACTGCTGCAGCCGGGCGATCAATTGCCGGCCCATGGCAGCGCCCGGTGTCCAGATGCCGCCGGGGGTGGCGGCGGCGTCTTGCAGCAGGCAGATGGCCGATTCACTGATCATCTTCGAGGTGCTGCCGTAGCCGGGGTCACGGTCGCCTTTGACGCTCACGCTGCATGCTTGGCCAGCGCTGCCGGTGCCGATGAACAGCACATCGTAGTAGCCGGCCTCACGCTCGGCGCGTGACGGGCCTTCGCCCGGCTTGGGGCCGTCGTCGCTGGCCAGGCTCTTGTCGGCGGCCACCGCGTCGGCCATGGCCTTGCCCTTGTCGCCGGGGCCGGTGACCAGCATTTCGTCGTAGACGAAGTCGGCGCCCCAGGCATGGTTGAGCAAGAAGTTGCTGCGGTGCACGTTGCGGGTGTTGATCGCCGCCATCACGAACGGCGCCACCCACACGCCCAGCACCTCATCGACCATCGGCTTGTGGCCCGATGGCTGGCGTGGGCCGTCGAAGCCGGGTGTCAGCGCGAATGGGTTGCGCAGCAGATCGAGCACACCGGGCTGGCTGGCGGCGGCGGCCATGGTGGCCTTCAGGCTGGCGGCCGTGCCGCCCGAGAACGTGCCTTTCATCCTGCGCACCCGGCCGCGCACCCGCTGCGCGGGCACGCCGTGGCGTTTGACCATCTCGTCTTGCAGCATCAACACACCCAGGTCGAACGGGATCGAATCGAAACCGCAACTGAACACGATGCGCGCGCCGCTGGCCTGGGCCGTGGCATGGTGGGCGTCAATCATCTGGCGCATCCAGGCCGGCTCGCCGCACAGGTCGACATAGTCGGTGCCGGCTTCGGCGCAGGCCTTGACCAGGGCGCTGCCGTAGAGCTGGTACGGG
>JANNMP010000200.1:0-14487 GCA_031398015.1 Burkholderiaceae bacterium | reverse complement strand
GCGCTGGCCGCCGCGGGTGGCGTGGCGGCGGTGGCCGGTGCGGCCGGCGGCGGCGTCGAGGCCGGCAGGCTCAGCCCCAGCCACAGCAGCCACAACTGCTGGGTGGCCGTGCTGCGCAGCAGGGTGGCGGGGTCGCTGGCCGCCGGTGCAGCGGCGGTTCGCGCATCGGCGGATCGCGCATCGGCCATCGGCACGTCGGCCATCGGCACATCAGCCATCTGCACCTCTGTGCTTGCCAACGCAGCCGGCGGCATCTCGGCCAGCGGCGCGCCGGCCGCCCGCAGCGCCGGCCACAGCCAGGCGGCCATCGCATCCTGGTCACGCGCTGCGCCGAGCTGGCCGAACAGCGTGGCCAGCGCCTGGGCTGCTTCGCTGTCGGCCTGCCAGTCCGGCCAGGCCAGGCCGGCCACACTGCGCAGCCGCCGCAGCCCCACCCGCAGCTGGTGCAGATGTTCCGGCGCTGACGGGCCGGCCGCCATCTGGCTGGCATTGGCCAGCACCTGGTGCAGCGTGTTGCCCAGCATCGCCGCGCGCACCTCGGCCAACGGCGTGTGGCGCGCCAGCTGCAGCGGCCGGGCCTTGGTGGGCGCGCTGCCGGCAAGGCCGGCGGCCAGGTTGTGGCCCAGCTCGCTCTTGCTGCGCAGGTCCAACACCAGGCCGAAGCGCGCGGCCCAGCGCGCCGCGACGGCCAGCAAGGCCTGCGGGGGCCCCTGCTTCAGTTCGAACTCGATCTCGCAGATGGCCAGGCGGCGCTCACCGGCGCGGATCTCGCCTTCGTCCAGCGCCAGCTCGATCAGCGCGCCGCCGCTGCGCAGCAGGCGCTGCGTGCGCTGCACAGCGGTGGCATAGCGTTCTTCCAGCACCACAGCGCTGCCGGCCTGGGCCAGGCATTGGCGCAGCGCCGCAGCCGCCGCGCTGCCATGGTGGCGGCCGATGTCGAGTGCCGGCCGCGCCGCACCGGGCACCGGCTGGTTGTCTTCCAGCCGCTGCAATGCACCAGCGCCTTCGGCTTTCAAGGTCTGCACCCAGACACCGCCCTCACAGCGCAGGCGCAGTGCGATGCGCGCTTGCGCCAGGTGTTGGCCCGGGGTGTCGAAGTAGGCGGCGGCCAGCGGCACCACCTGGGCCGTGGCGGTGGCCACCGCACGGCGCAGCGCGGCCAGGCGCAGCGCCGGCACGCGGAACTTCAATTCGGTCTCCATCGCCATGTGGCTGATGCTGCCATGGCCAGCGCAGCGGGCTGCGGTTGCGGGCACCGGGCCGTAAACTCCCGGGCTGCCCCGATCCGCACCAAGGCCCGCGCCCATGCCATTTTTCTGGAAGCCCTACACCTCGGACGTCACCGACTTCATCGGTGAACTGAAGGCCAGGAAGCCGACGCTGGAAGCCGAGCAGCGCGCCGGCCGCGCGCTGCTGTGGGACAAGCAGATCGACCGCAGCGCCCAGGCTGACTACAGCGCGGCCAAGGTGCCGCAGGCGCCTTACGTGTACTTCAACCGCCCCAAGCCGCGCTGAGCCCGGCAGAGCGCTGATGCAAGCCGACGCGCCGCTGGCCGACGACGGCCCGGCCACCGTGGCTGACGCCGACAGCCTGCCGGTGGACCGGGTGGCGCTGGCGCGGCTGTACGGTGAGCCGCTGTTCCGCCTGCCCACCGACCTGTACATCCCGCCCGACGCGCTGGAGGTGTTTCTCGAAGCCTTTGAAGGCCCGCTGGATTTGCTGCTGTACCTGATCCGGCGGCAGAACTTCAACATCCTCGACATCCCGCTGGCCGATGTGACCCGCCAGTACCTGGCCTATGTCGACCAGATCCGCCAGCACAACCTCGAACTCGCCAGCGACTACCTGCTGATGGCGGCGATGTTGATCGAGATCAAGAGCCGCATGCTGCTGCCGCCGAAGAAGACCGACGACGGCAGCGACGGCCCCGACCCCCGCGCCGAGCTGGTGCGCCGGCTGCTGGAATACGAGCGGATGAAGCTGGCTGCCGCCAGGCTGGATCAATTGCCGGTGATCGGCCGCGACTTTCTGCGTGCCCAGGTGCACATCGAGCAGGCGCTGGCGCCGCGCTTCCCGGATGTGTCGGTGCACGACCTGCGCGCCGCCTGGGGCGACATCGTGCAGCGCGCCAAGCTCAACCAGCACCACCGCATCAGCCGCGCCCAGCTCAGCGTGCGCGAGCACATGGCCAGCGTGCTGCGCACCCTGAGCGGGCGGCGGTTTGTCGAGTTCCATGAGCTGTTCGACCCCAGCCGTGGCACGCCGGTGCTGGTGGTCACCTTCATCGCGCTGCTGGAACTGGCGCGTGAGCACCTGCTGGAAATCACCCAGGCCGAGGCCTTTGCGCCGATCTATGTGCGGCTGGCCTACAGCCCCAGCTGAACACCCACCGAAAGCCCGCCGATGGCAATCAAGGCCACCATCTACAAGGCCACGCTGCAGGTCTCCGACATGGACCGCCATGTCTATGGCGAGCACATGCTGACCATCCCGCTGCAGCCCAGCGAGACCGAAGAGCGGCTGATGGTGCGCCTGCTGGCGTTTGCCATCCACCTGCCCGCCAATGACCAGAACGGCATGCTGCAACTGGCGCGCGGCATGGCCGACGCCGATGAGCCCGACCTGTGGCACAAGGATTTGTCTGACCAGTTGCTGCACTGGGTGGAAGTGGGCCAGCCCGATGAGCGCCGCCTGGCGCGTGCCTGCGGCAAGGCGCGGCGGGTCACGCTGTATTGCTACAGCCATTCGGCGGCGATCTGGTACGCCGGCATCGCCAACAAGATCAGCCGGCTGCGCAACCTGGACGTGTGGCAACTGCCGCACCAGCAAAGCCAGGCGCTGGCGGCCATGGCCCGGCGGGCGATGCAGTTGCAGGTCAGCATCCAGGACGGCCATGTCTATGTCAGCGACGGTGACGGCACGGTGGAAGTGCAGCCGCACCCTCTGTGGCAAGGCGCTGCGCCATGAGCAACCCCACAACCGGCGGCAGCAACAGCGGGGACAGCGACGACCCGTTCCTGTGGCTCGAAGACGTGCAGGGCGAGCGTGTGCTGGCCTGGGTGCACGCGCGCAATGCCGAGGCCCGCGCAGCGCTGCAGCAGCACCGGCGCTTCGACGCGATGCGCAGCCAGCTGCTGGCCATCCTGGACGCGCCCGACAAGATCCTGCAATTGAGCCGCCGTGGTGACTGGCTCTACAACCTGTGGCGCGACGCCGACCATGTGCGTGGCCTGTGGCGGCGTTGCACGCTGCACAGCCTGTGCAGCGGCCAGCCGGCCTGGGACACGGTGCTCGACATCGACGCACTGGCCAGCGCCGAGGGCGAGAACTGGGTCTGGGCAGGTGCCAGCAGCCTGGGGCCGGACCACCAGCATTGCCTGGTGATGTTGTCGCGCGGCGGCGCTGATGCCACGGTGGTGCGTGAGTTCGACCTCGCTGGCAAGCAGTTTGTGGCCGACGGCTTCACCCTGCCCGAAGCCAAGACCGACATCGGCTGGGAGACCGCAGACAGCCTGCTGGTGGGCACCGATGTCGGCCCCGGCTCGCTCACCGACGCCGGCTACCCACGCACGCTGCGGCGCTGGCGGCGTGGCACGCCGATCAGCGCGGCGACGCTGGTGTTTGAAGGCCAGGCGCAGGATGTTGCGGTCTCGGCCCGGGTCGACCACCGGCCCGGCCAGGCCCGCACCGTGGTCGAGCGCGCCACCGATTTCTTCAATGAAGAGCTGTCTGTGCTGCATGCCGACGGCACTCTGCAGCGCATCCACACCCCCACCGATGCCAGCCTGAGCTTCTGGCGCAGCCATGTGCTGCTGCAGTTGCGCAGTGACTGGGCCGTGGCCGGCCACACCTGGCCCGCTGGCTCGCTGCTGGTGGGCGATGCCGGCGCCGTGCTGGCCGCGCCCGACAGTGCCGGCATGCCAGCGCTGCACGCGCTGTTCACCCCCACAACCAGCTGCGCGCTGCTGGGCTTTGCCACCACCGCCAGCCGGGTGCTGCTGCACCTGCTGGACAACGTGGCCGGCCGGCTGCAGGCCTGGTGGCTTGACGGCGACGGCGGCTGGCAGCACCACGACATCAGCACACCAGCGCATGCCAGCCTGGCCCTGCAGACCCTGCATGACGACAGCCTGGCCGATGACCCGCTGGCCGAGCACTGGTTGCTGGGCTGCAGCGGTTTCCTCAACCCCGACAGCCTGCTGCTGGGCCACACCGACGGCCGGCCGCTGCAAACGCTGCAGGCACGCGCTGCGTTTTTCGACGCCAGCGGCCTGCAAGTGCAGCAGTGCTGGGCCAGGTCTGCAGACGGCACACAGGTGCCCTACTTCCTGGTCGCAGCCATTGGCCTGGCCCTGGATGGCAGCCACCCCACCTTGCTCAACGGCTACGGTGGCTTTCAGCTGTCGAAGCTGCCCGCGTATTCACCCGGCTGGGGCACGGCCTGGCTGGCGCACGGCGGCGTGCTGGCGGTGGCCAACATCCGCGGCGGTGGTGAATTCGGCCCGGCCTGGCACAAGGCAGCGATGGGTGCCAACAAGCAGAAGAGCTACGACGACTTTGCCGCCGTGGCCGAGCACCTGATCAGCAGCGGTGTCACCAGCGCAAAGCGGCTGGCGATCCAGGGCGGCAGCAATGGCGGCCTGCTGGTGGGCGCGGTGATGCTGCAACGGCCCGCGCTGTTTGGCGCCGTGTTGTGCCAGGTGCCGTTGCTGGACATGCGGCGCTACCACCGCCTGCTGGCCGGTGCATCCTGGATGGCCGAATACGGCAACCCCGATCTGCCTGCCGAGTGGGCCTGGATTGCGCAGTACAGCCCGTACCAGAACCTGCGGCCAGGCATGGCATTGCCCAAGATCCTGCTGACCACCAGCACCCGTGATGACCGCGTGCACCCCGGCCATGCACGCAAGATGGCAGCCCGCCTGGCCGAGCTGGGCCATGCGCCGCTGTACTTCGAGAACACCGAAGGTGGCCATGCCGGTGCCGCCGACAACCGCCAGAAAGCCGACATGCTGGCGCTGGAGTTTGCGTTTCTGTGGCTGGCGCTGGGCGGCTGAGCCGGCGCCAGCGCCAGAGCGCCCAACGCAAGCGTGCGGTGGCCTAACGCAAGCGTGCGGTGGCCGCGGCCCGCTCGGCCTTGGCCACATGGCGGGCAAAAAAGCCCAGCCGTGGCGCGACGAAGGTCATCGCCACCAGCTCGCCGTTCTTCACCACCGCCCAGCCCACGCCCGACACCCGCACATCGTCGGCCTTGCGCAGCACGCTGTAGTCAAAGCGCACGCCGCCGCCGCCCAGGAAGTCAGCCGGCGCCAGCTTGTCCAGCGTGAAGGTCGAGCCGTCACGGCCATAGACGCCTTCGAACAGCGCCACCACTTCATGCGGCGCCATGGCGGCCTTGAACACCAGCGGGCGTTTGTCCTTGGGCGTGTCCACCAGCGTCTGGCCGTCCTGGATGCCGATCCACAACTCCAGCGCATCGATGGTGATGCCGTCCTGCGTCCACAGCACCGGCTTGCCCCGGCCGGGGATGTTGACCTGGTTCCAGGCCGCGTCCAGCGTGAAGCTCAGGCGGTTGTCCACCACCACCTCGCCGGTGGAAATCTTGGCCACGTTGGCGCAGCCGGCCAGGCTGAGCAGGGCGGCGGCCAGCAACGCGGCCAGAAGCGCTCGGGTGTGTGTCATCAGGTGGGCTCGCTCAGGTAGGACTGGATCAGCGCGGCGTCAGCCGCCTGCGGTGCCTGCTGCAGGTACAACTCGAAGTGCTGCCGGGCCTGGGCATGGCGGCCCTGCTGGCGGTGCAGCAGGCCGATGGCGCGGTGGGTCTGCGCTGGTGGGCGCTCAAGCGCCAGCGCAGCGCTGTAGTCGGCCAGCGCGGCCTGGGCATCGTCGCTCTGGGCGCGCTGGCGGTGGGCTTCGCCGCGCGCATAGCGCAGGTCAGCCCGCTCGGGCCGGCGTTGCGCCAGGCGGGTGAACAACACCAGCGATTCATCGAACTGCGCGCGCCGCAGCTCGTCGTCGATCAAATCCGCCATCAGCGGCTCAATGCGCGCCGCGTACTCGGCAGTGCCGGCAAAACCACCGCCCTCGCCAGCCAGGGTCTGCAGCTCACGTTCACGCTCGTCCACACCGGGGTGGGTGGCAAACATCACGCTGCGCTTGGCCGGGTCACCACCGGCGCCAGCTTTCAGCTCGTCACGCAACTGGCTCCACACCTGGGCGGCCGCGCGGGTCTCGTAGCCGGACTCGCGCATCAGCTGCATTCCGATGCGGTCAGCCTCGGCCTCATGCTCGCGTGAATAGGCCGCCATGCCGGCCAGCAGCGCCAACTGGCCGATCAGGCCCACGCCGCCGGCAAAGGCCATCACGCCCATCACCGCTGTGCGGCTCTTGGCGTCACGCAGCCGGGCCAGTGAATGGCGCTGCAGGTAGTGGCCGATCTCGTGGCCGATCACCGCCGCCAGCTGGGCCTCGTTGTCCACCCGCAGCAGCAGGCCGGTCCAGACCTGCATCATGCCGTTGGGCGCCATGCTGGCGTTGAACCAGGGCGTGCGCACCGCGTAGACCCGCATGTCAGGGCAATGCGCGCCGGCCAGCTTGCAGACGATGCTGCTCAGGTACTCGCGCAGCGCGGCATCGCGCAGCACGAAGGCGCTGCGGCGCAAGCGTGTTTCTTCGCGGTCGACCAGAGCCCACAGGCCGCCTTCATCGCCGTCGATCTCGGGCTTGCTCAGCCGCTGCGGCATCACCCAGTCAGATGCCTGTGCCACACCCGCGCCCAGCACACCGGCACACTGCACACAGCCCCAGGCCAGTGCCGTGCGGCGGTGCAGCGCGCGCCGCAGCATCACGGCGCGCGGGCCGGAAAGCCGGTCAGCAGCATGTTGACCGATTCAGCGGCCTTGGCCGCCTCACGCAAATCGCCGCTGGCGCGCTGCAGCTGGTTGAACCACAGCACCTGGCCGGTCTGCAAATCCACCAGCGTGGCATAGCCCACCTGGGCGCCACCACCCACGCCCACGCCCAGCAAGGCCAGGCCGATCATCATGGCCACCCGCTCGGGGCTGGCGTAGCTGTCGCGCACCCAGGTGAACAGCGCATAACGCGCGCCGGTGGCCTGCTGCAGCGGCAACAGCGCGTCGCCGAATGACCAGTCGAGCTTGTCGTCCTTGGTCGGCAACTTGAGAAAACCGGTGTGGTGGATGGCGATCGAACGTGCCACCGCCGCATGCAGGTTGAGCAGTTCGGCCAACGCATCGGCCTGATCGTTGCTGAGCTCCACCGCACGCTGGCCCAGCGCCAGCGCACGCTGATGCAGCACCTCTTTCATGTGGCGCTGGGCGGCGTCGGTCCAGTCGGCCCTGGGCTCCATCACGCCGCCTGCCGAGATGGAGAACAGCTCGACATCGACCGGTGCAATCACCACCCGGGCATCGGCGGCCAGGCCGCTGAAACCGGGCGCCAGGTTGCGCTTGTCCTGCGCCATTGCGGCGCCGGCCAGGGCCAGCAGCAGCAGCGCCGTGCCAGCCAGCCGCATCAGCGGCCATGTGCTGCTGGTCAACCTGCCTGTGGCCGTGCCTGTGGTTGTGCTTTTGCTCGCGCTTGTCATCGTGCCCCGCTCCTGCCAAAAGCTTAGCACCGCACCTGGCAGTGCCGGCGCAGGCCGGCCACCTGGCGTGTGGGCAGAATCCAGCGCTTGACCCCAGGCCAGGCCATGACAACGATGCAACCGCATGACGTGCAACACGACCCACAGGCGCGCCGCTTCGTGCTGCTGGCGCAGGGCCAGCGCAGCGAGCTGGACTACGACTTGGCCAGCAGCCCAGCCGGCGACACCGTGATGCGCGTGCTGCACACCGGCGTGCCACCCGCATTGCAGGGCCAGGGCCTGGCCGCAGCCCTGGCCAGCGCCGCCCTGGCCGAGGCCCGCGCCCGGGGCTGGCGTGTGCGGCCGCTGTGCAGTTATGTGCGCAGCTTCATGCAGCGCCACGCCGACACCCAAGACCTGCTGGAGACACGATGACACCTGCCAACCGACGCCAGCCACTGGCCGTGCTGCCGATGGCCCAACCCAGGCCGCCAGTGCCCATCGACATCAAGCCTGGCACCGGGCCGGGCTGAAAGCGACACATGCAAAACGACGCCCAAGCGGTTCTCGATTTCTGGTTCGGCCCGCCCGACGACCCCGGCCATGCCCAGACGCGCCAGGCCTGGTTCAAGAAGGACGATGCCTTCGACGACCAGATCCGCCAGCGCTTTGGTGTGCTGCTGGAGCGCGCCTTGGCCGGTGGCATCGACGATTGGCTGACCAGCCCGGTGCAGCCGCTGCCGGCGCTGGCCAAGGTGATCGTGCTCGACCAGTTCACCCGCAACAGCTTTCGCTGCACGGCGCGTTGTTTTGCCGGTGATGCCTTGGCGCTGCAGACCGCCCAAGCGCTGGTGGCCAGTGGTGCCGACCGGGCGCTGACCGGTGTGCAGCGGCAGTTTGCCTACCTGCCGTTCGAGCATGCCGAAGACCTGCAGCACCAGCGCACGGCGGTGCAGCTGTTCCAGCAACTGGCGGTGGACGAGCCGGCGCTGGCCGACCTGGTGGTCTGGGCCCAGCGCCACCTGGACATCGTGGCCCGCTTCGGCCGATTTCCGCACCGCAACGCGCAGCTGGGCCGGCCCAGCACAGCCGAGGAAACGGCCTTTCTGCTGACCCCGGGCTCGGGGTTCTGAGCGCCGCAGCCGGCGCGCCGCGTGCTTGAACCGTAGGCGCCCCGCTACAGCACCACCGGCTCGGGCTCCAGCCGGATGCCGAAGCGGCCGTACACACTCTCCTGGATGGCGCGCGCCAGCGTCAGCACCTCGGCGCCGGTGGCACCACCGCAGTTCACCAGCACCAGGGCCTGGCGCTCGTAGACGCCGGCATTGCCCACGCGCTTACCCTTCCAGCCACAGGCGTCGATCAGCCAGCCGGCGGCCAGCTTGAAGCGGCCGTCGGTCAGCGGGTAGTGCACGATGTGCGGGTCGCGGCCGATGATGTCGCGGCACTGCTCGGCGCTGACCACCGGGTTCTTGAAGAAGCTGCCCACATTGCCCAGCACCCGCCAGTCGGGCAGCTTGGCGCGGCGGATGGCACACACCCAGTCAAACAGTGTGCGGGCGTCGGGGTCGCGGTTGCCGGTCTCGGCCATGCGGCGTTCGATGTCCAGGTAGCCGCGCACCGGCTGCCAGGGTTTGGGCAGCGCCAGGCGCACCCGGGTGATCAGGCTCTTGCCGGCCAGGCCGCCAAAGTTGCCGGCATGCGCGTTGCGCTTGAACACGCTGTCGCGGTAGCTGAAATTGCAGGCCCGTGCGTCCAGCGTCACGCTGCGCCCGGTCACCAAGTCCACCGCGTCCAGGCTGTGGAAGCGGTCGGCCAGCTCCAGGCCGTAGGCGCCGATGTTCTGCACCGGCGCGGCGCCCACCGTGCCGGGGATCAGCGCCAGGTTCTCCAGCCCGGGCATGCCCTGGTCGAGTGTCCAGGCCACGGCGTCATGCCAGGGCTCACCGGCGCCCAGCTCGATCAGCCAGGCCGCGTCGCTCTCGGCCAGCACCCGCTTGCCGGCCACGGCCACACGCAGCACCACGGCCTGCGGGTCGCGGGTCAGCACCAGGTTGCTGCCGCCGCCCAGCACCAGCTTGGGCGCGCGGCCCAGCGTGGGGTGGTCCAGCACCCGGCGCACGTCGGCATCGCTGTGGATGGCCACCAGCGTGTGCGCCACCGCCGGCAGGCCGAAGGTGTTGAGCGTACGCAGGTTGGCGTTGTGCTCGATGGCCAGCGTGGTTGGCAGCGGGTTGGGCATGGCCAGGATTTTCACCGACCGCCAGCTGGGCTGCGGCAAGCAGAACTGGCCGGGCGCGGCGGCGCTGTTTGCCGCCTGGCCAGGGGCCGGCGTGTTGGACACTCGCCCACTGCATGCCCAAGCGCCGCCCCACCCCACGCCCTGCCTGGCGCCGCCCCAGCGGCTGGCTGCTGGCCACCGGCATCGGCCTGGTGCTGGCGTTTGCCGCCGTGGCCTGGGTGCAGTGGCGCCAGGTGTCGCTGCACAGCGGTGACACCCGCCACCAGGGCGACCAGCTCGTTTGGCGCTTCTTTCAGCTGGAAAGCGAGTTTCTGCAGCTGCGTGACCTGCTGCGCGAGGCCCAGATGGAGCCCGGCGACACGGTGCGCCCAGCAGTGGCAGACCGCGTGCGCCAGCGCTTTGCGGCGTTTGCCCGCCAGGTGCCGCTGGTGGCGCCCGAGCAGCTGGCGCCGCTGGCGCCGCTGGCCAGTGTGGGCCCGCAGCATGCCGCCACGGTGGCCGCGCTGGCCGAGTTTGTGCGCCGGCAAACGCCGGTGCTGGGCCCCAACGCCAGCCGGGGCCTGAGCCAGCAAGCCGCTGTTGCCAGCCTGGCTGACCTGTCCAGCCTGTTCGAACCGCTGCATGCGCTGACGCTGCAATCCAACCAGCTGATCGCCGCGCAGCTGCAACAACGCGACCGCGACGTGCGTGAGCAGTCGCGGCTGAACATCGTGCTCACCATTTTTCAGAGCCTGCTGACCGCCGCTTTTGCGCTGCTGGCGCTGCAACAGTTCCGCAGCCTGGTGCGGCGCCGCCAAGAGCTGCAGCAGGTGGCCGACAACCTGCAGGACGCGCGCCGCGAGGCCGAGGCCGCCAGCCAGGCCAAGAGCGCGTTTCTGGCCAACATGAGCCATGAGCTGCGCACGCCGTTCAACGGCATGCTGGGCATGCTGGCGCTGCTGGACAACGACCGGCTCGACGCCGAGCAGGCCGACCACCTGCGCACCGCGCGCCAGTCGGCCGAGCACCTGCTGGACTTGCTCAACGACATCCTCGACATCTCCAAGCTCGAGAGCGGCCGGCTCGACATCGTGCCGCATGTGCTGGACCTGCACCGCCTGCTGCGCGACGTGCAGTCGCTGATGGCGCTCAGCGCCGAGGCCAAGGCCCTGGCGCTGCGCGTGCATGTGGCGCCCGAACTGCCGCAATGGGTGATGGCCGACGGCAAGCGGCTGAAGCAGATCTTGTTCAACCTGATGTCCAACGCGGTGAAGTTCACCGACGACGGCGAGGTGTCGCTGACCGTCAGCACCCGCCCGGCGCCGGCCGACGCACTGGGCGCCGAGCCGTCGCACGAGCTGCGCTTTGTGGTGCGCGACAGCGGCATCGGCATGAACGAGGCGGTGCGCGCACGCCTGTTCCAGCGCTTCACCCAGGGCGACAGCAGCAGCTCGCGGCGCTTTGGCGGCAGCGGCCTGGGGCTGGAGATCTCACGCAGCCTGGCGCGCATGATGGGCGGCGACATCACGGCCGACAGCAAGCCCGGCCTGGGCTCGGTGTTCACCTTGAGCCTGGACTTGCCCGGCGCGGCACCCGTTGCGGCAGCGCGCGGCATCTGGGTCACCGACACCGACACCGACAACGACACCGACAACGTCAGCGACAGCAACACCCGCAGCGACAACGCAGCGCCGCCACGCGCGCCGGCATTGCCGGCTGGCCGCATCGACAACAGCAACAGCCGGCCCGAGGGCCTGGACCTGGTGGTGGCCGACGACCACCCGGTGAACCGCAAGTTCATGGCCATCCTGCTGCGCCGCATGGGCCACCGGGTGCGGCTGGCGGCCAACGGCGCCGAGGCCGTGGCCCTGGTGGCCGAGCAGGTGCCCGACCTGGTGTTCATGGACGTGCACATGCCGGTGCAAGACGGCCTGCAGGCCACCCGCACGCTGCGCGCCGGGCCGGCGGCCATGGCTGCGGTGCCGGTGGTGGCGCTGACCGCCGACGCGTTTGCCGAAACCCGTGAGCGCGTGATCGCTGCGGGCATGAACAATTTCCTCTCCAAACCGGTGCAACCGGACGATATCCAGGCCTTGCTGGGCAGATTGTTCGGCGAGCGGGCCCGGCCTGGGCCGGCCGCTGCCGGCAACACCAAGCCCATACCCCCAACCAGCCTGGCCAACCCCGAGCCCGCCTCCCCTGCGCCCGTGACCGTCCGCTCGCCAGCCCCCGCAGCGCCCGCCCAAGCCGCAGCACAGCCCGCTGTGGACAGCGTGCCACGGCGGCGTTTTCGCACCAGCGACGTGGCCGCCCACCTGGACATGGCGGCCATCGGCGATGTGTGTGTGGGTGTCACGCTGGCGGGCTTCCAATCGGTGCTGGCCGGTTTTCTGGACGATGAGGCGGCCAGCTCGGCCAATTTGCTGGCCGCGCTAGACCGAGGCGACACGCCTGCGCTGCAAGCCCTGGCCCACGCCGTCAAGGGCGCGGCCGCCAGCCTGGGCCTGCGCGCCATCCACACCCTGGCGCAAACCATCGAGGCCGACGGCGCCGGCTGGAACGCGGCCGATTGCAGCAGCGCCGCTGCACAGTTGCGCGAGCACCTCAGCACCGCCAAAGCCCTGTTGCAGCGCATGGGTTTCATCCTGGCTTGAGTTGTCGGGCACCGCCCCGCCACGCCGCATGCGTGGCAAACTTTGCGCTTCCCGGCCCCCATTGACGCGCTGCCATGCCCAGCTTCGACACCGTGCTTGAACCCAACCTGGTCGAGCTGCGCAACGCGGTCGAGCAGGGCAACAAGGAAATCGGCACGCGCTTCGATTTCAAGGGCTCGGCGGCCCGCATCGAGAGTGTGGAAGCCGGCAAGGAGCGCAGCCTGCAATTGCATGCCGACAGCGATTTCCAGATCGCCCAGGTGCGTGACCTGCTCACCGCCAAGCTCAGCAAACGTGGCGTGGACATCCGCTTCCTCGACTTCAGCGCCAAGATCGAGAAGATGGGCGGTGACAAGGTGCGCCAGACGGTGGTGGTCAAGCAGGGCATCGACAGCGAGACGGCCAAGAAAATCCAGGGCCTCATCAAGCAGAGCAAGCTGAAGGTGCAGGCCGCCATCCAAGGCGACAGCGTGCGCATCACCGGCGCCAAGCGTGACGAGTTGCAGGCGGCGATGGCGCTGCTGCGCAAAGAGGTGGCCGACGTGCCGCTGGCGTTCAACAACTTTCGCGATTGATTTGCGGCTGATGCTGCGCCGTGCCGCCCCGCTGGCCCTGGCCTGGCTGACCAGCGCCGCCTTGGCGCAAACCGTCAGCCTGCAAGGCAGCATGGGCGCCGACAAGGCGCTGCTGGTGGTCGATGGCCAGCCGCTGATGCTGGCCGTGGGTGCCAGCGCACGCGGTGTCACATTGCGCCGCCTGGCCGACGGCGAGGCCGTGGTGGAAGTGGCCGGCCAGGTGCAGCGCTTGCGCCTGGGCGCGGCACCGTCGCGCGTGGGCAGCGGTGGCAATGCCCCCGGCGCCGGCAGCGCCATCGTGCTGCCGATGGGCGCGGGTGGGCACTTCAACACTGCCGGCAGCATCAACGGCAAGCCGGTGAACTTCATGGTCGACACCGGCGCCACCAGCGTGGCGCTGAGCCAGTCACAGGCCAACCGCATCGGCCTGGAGTGGACACGCGGCACGCCGGGGCGCATCCACACTGCCAATGGCCTGGTGCCGATGCACAGCGTCAACCTCACATCAGTGCGCGTGGGTGATGTCGAAATCAGCAACGTGGCGGCAGTGGTGCTGCCGTCGGACATGCCGGTGGTGTTGCTGGGCAACAGCTTCTTGAACCGCTTCAACATGCGCCGCGACAGCGATGTGATGCGCCTCGAGAAGAAGCCCTGACCTGGCCTTGCCCTCGGCAACCGGTCAAACCGGCAGCCGTCAAATTGGGGAGTGACACCTGCCGGAATTGTCATTTATGATTTTTTGATCATTTCAACAGTGAGATCGACATGCATCTCTCCCGGATCAAATTGTTCATCCGCCGCTGCCTTGCCATGTCGACGCTGTTGGCCGCCAGCCTGCCTGCGGCTGCCCAGGTTGCTGGTTGCCCGATGACGCCGCCAGGCGCGCAGGCGCTGGTCAACACCGGCCTGCCGGTGGTCGAGATCTGGACCAATGCCTACGCGCCGATCCTGGACCGCGAAACCTATGTCAAGGGCTGCATGCGGCTCAACGACGGCAGCCGCCAGACCTATGCCACCGGCCTCTACCAAGGGGCGCTGGAGATCCGCGGCCGTGGCAATTCCACCTGGGACATGCCCAAGAAGGGCTACCGCCTCAAGCTGGCGTCACCCGGCGCCACGGTGCTGGACATGCCCGCCGACCGCGACTGGGTCTTGCTGGCCAACTATGCCGACAAGACCTTGATGCGCGCCGCCGTGGGCTTCGAGTTGAGCCGCCGGCTGGGCATGGCCTGGACACCCCGCATGCGCCATGTCGACCTGTACCTGAACGGTGAATTCTTGGGCAATTACCTGCTGGGCGAGCATGTCAAGGTGGCACCGCACCGGGTGAATGTGGCGCCGATGCTGGCCACCGACATCAGCGAGCCGAACGTCAGCGGCGGCTACCTGGTGGAGGCCGACTTCCCCGAGTACGTCAGCGTGGGCGACATCACCACCACCACCTCGTCGGG
>JANNMP010000067.1:0-20074 GCA_031398015.1 Burkholderiaceae bacterium | reverse complement strand
CAGGATCTGCACGAAGCCGACGTAGAAGAAGAGGCCTTCCATGATGCAGCTGAACACGATCAGGCTCTTCAAAAGCTGCTGATCGGTTTCGGGCGTGCCGGTTTTGAACATCGGATCGGTCAGCACGTTGATGAAGGGGATCAGGAAATCGTCCTTGTCCTTGATCGACTTGATCTCGTGGTACGCGTTGAAGATCTCGCCTTCTTCGAGGCCCAGGCTCTCCACGATGTACTGGTAGGCGTGGGTGTGGATGGCTTCTTCGAACGCCTGGCGCAACAAGAACTGCCGGCACTCAGGCGCGGTGATGTGCCGGTAGGTGCCCAGCACGATGTTGTTGGCGGCCAGTGAATCGGCGGTGACGAAGAAGCCCAGGTTGCGCTTGATGATGCGGCGCTCGTCGTCGCTCAGGCCGTTGGGATCTTTCCATGTCGCGATGTCGCGCGACATGTTCACCTCTTGCGGCATCCAGTGGTTGGCGCAGGTGGCCAGGTACTTCTCCCAGGCCCACTTGTACTTGAACGGCACCAGCTGGTTGACATCGGTCTGGCCGTTGATGATGCGCTTTTCGTCGGCATTCACGCGGCGGGCAATGGGTGCTTGCAGCGTGTGCGGCGGCGCGTCAACACGAGGTTTGGATGCCGCTGCCGCGATGATGGCCGGTGCCAGCACAGCCGACGGCACGGCGGCGTGCAACCGTGCCTGGGGTGGCGTGAGAGGTGACAGGAGAGGTGACGGGAGCACCGGCCGCGCGGGGGTTCCGGCTTGCGGCGCTGAAGGCTTCAGTGGTGTCGTCGAGGGGAGCTTGACGTCGTCTTCCCAGACCAGCATGTGTGTGCTTCCTATGGTTTGAATTATCGGAGTGTTGTGATCAAACACCAAGCACTTCTTGACAGTTGAGCAGCCATGTTGTGGTGGCCTTGCATCGCATCGGGCAGTGCGGGCCCGATGCCATGCACCAAGGCCTCATTGGCAGGCTTCGCAGTCAGGGTCGTCGATGGCGCAGAACTTGATGTCGGTGGCCGGAGTCGCGTCGATTGCGTGTTGGGTTGCATGTTGGCTGGTGTGTTGCGATGACAGCGCCGCCGCATCCAGTGCCGACAGGCCCGCAACAGCAGCCATGCCGCTGGACACCGCATTCATCGCCCCCGCCGCCACGGTCGATTTCTCGGCCGCCGTGGCACCCATGGTGCGCAGGTAGTAGGTGGTCTTCAGGCCGCGCAGCCAGGCCAGCTTGTAGATGTCGTCGAGCTTCTTGCCCGAGGCGCCGGCCATGTAGATGTTCAGGCTCTGGGCCTGGTCGATCCACTTCTGCCGCCGCGCGGCCGCCTCCACCAGCCACTGCGCGTCGACTTCGAATGCAGTGGCGTATAGCGCCTTGATGTCCTCGGGCACACGGTCGATGCGGCGCAGGCTGCCGTCGAAGTGCTTCAGGTCCATCACCATCACGTCGTCCCACAGGCCCAGGCGCTTCAGATCGCGCACCAGGTATTCATTGACCACGGTGAACTCGCCCGACAGGTTGCTCTTGACCGACAGGTTGCCGAAGCAGGGCTCGATCGATGCGTCCACGCCGATGATGTTGCTGATGGTGGCGGTGGGCGCGATGGCCACGCAGTTGCTGTTGCGCATGCCGTGCTGGCGGATGCGGGCGCGCAGCGCGTCCCATTCCAGCGTGGCCGTGCGGTCCACTTCCACATAGCCACCACGCGCCTGGGCCAGCATGTCGAGTGAATCGATCGGCAGCACGCCCTGGTCCCACAGGCTGCCGCGGTAGCTTGAGTAGCGGCCACGCTCTTCGGCCAGCTCGGTGCTGGCCCAGTAGGCCTGGTAGCACACCGCCTCCATCGACCGGTCGGCAAAGTCCACTGCGGCCTGTGACGCATAGGGCAGGCGCAGCTGGTACAGCGTGTCCTGGAAACCCATGATGCCCAGCCCCACCGGGCGGTGGCGCAGGTTGCTGTCACGCGCCTTCTTCACCGCGTAGTAGTTGATGTCGATCACGTTGTCGAGCATGCGCATCGCGGTGGCCACGGTGCGCTTCAACTTGGCGTGGTCGATGTCGCCGTCCAGCAGGTGTTGCGCCAGGTTGATTGAGCCCAGGTTGCAGACCGCGATCTCGGTGTCGCTGGTGTTCAGCGTGATCTCGGTGCACAGGTTGCTGGAATGCACCACACCCACATGCTGCTGCGGGCTGCGCACGTTGCAGGCGTCCTTGAACGTCACCCAGGGGTGGCCGGTCTCGAACAGCATGCTCAGCATCTTGCGCCACAGGTCCTTGGCCGGCAGCTGCTTGTGCAGCTTGATCTCGCCACGCGCGGCCTTGGCCTCGTAAGCCACGTAGGCGGTCTCGAAGTCGGCACCAAACTTGTCGTGCAGGTCGGGGCAGGTGCTGGGGGAAAACAGCGTCCAGGGCCCGCCCTCGATCACCCGGCGCATGAACAGGTCGGGGATCCAGTTGGCGGTGTTCATGTCATGCGTGCGCCGGCGGTCGTCGCCGGTGTTCTTGCGCAGCTCCAGAAACTCTTCGATGTCCAGATGCCAGGTCTCCAGGTAGGCACACACCGCGCCCTTGCGCTTGCCACCCTGGTTGACGGCCACCGCCGTGTCGTTGACCACCTTCAGGAACGGCACCACGCCCTGGCTCTTGCCGTTGGTGCCCTTGATGTAGCTGCCCAGCGCGCGCACCCGGGTCCAGTCATTGCCCAGGCCGCCGGCAAACTTGCTGAGCAGGGCGTTTTCTTTCAGCGCCTCGTAGATGCCGTCCAGGTCATCGGCCACGGTGGTCAGGTAGCAGCTCGACAGCTGGCTGCGCAGCGAGCCGGCGTTGAACAGCGTGGGCGTGCTGCTCATGAAGTCAAAGCGCGACAGCACGTTGTAGAACTCGATGGCGCGCGCCTCGCGGTCGATCTCGTTGAGCGCCAGGCCCATCGCCACCCGCATGAAGAAGGCCTGCGGCATCTCGATGCGCTGCTCGTCGATGTGCAGGAAGTAGCGGTCAAACAGGGTCTGCAGGCCCAGGTAGTCGAACTGCAGGTCACGCTCGGCCTGCAGCGCCGCGCCCAGGCGGGCCAGGTCGTATTGCGCCAGCCGGGGGTCGAGCAGCTCGGCGCGCACGCCGCGCTGGATGAACTGTGCAAAGTACTCGGCATAACGCTCGGCCATCTGCGCCTGGCTCAGCTCCTCGCCGAGGATCTGCTTGCGGATGGCGTGCAGCAGCAGCCGGGCGGTGGCGCGGGTGTAGGCCGGGTCTTTTTCGATCAGCGTGCGCGCGGCCAGGATGCTGGCCTTGTAGACCTCGTCGATCGGCACGCCGTCATACAGGTTGCGGCGGGTCTCGGCCAGGATCGGCTCGGGCCGCACATCAGCGCCCAGGCCGGCGCAGGCCGATTCGACCAGCGCGGCCAGCTGCGCCATGTCCAGCGGCACCCGCTGGCCGCCGTCGGTCACATGCAGCTGCGGCTCTTGCGGCGCGCTGTCCTGCACCTGGCGGGCACGCTCTTGCGTGCGGCGCTCGCGGTACAGCACATAGGCACGCGCCACCTCATGGTGGCTGCCACGCATCAGGCCCAGCTCCACCTGGTCTTGCACATCCTCGATGTGGAAGGTGCCGCCGCCCGGGCGGCTGCGCAGCAGCGCACGCACCACGCTCTCGGTCAGCGCATCCACCGTCTCGCGCACGCTGGCCGATGCTGCGCCTTGCGTGCCGTGCACCGCCAGAAACGCCTTCATCAGTGCCACCGCGATCTTGTTCGGCTCGAAACACACCACCGAGCCGTTGCGCCGGATGATCTGGTAGCCGGCATAGGCCGAGCTGGTGGCAGTGCCGGCGGCCAATTGGGCTGCTGCACTGGCGGCGGCCTGCTGGGGCAGGCGCTGCGGGGTCCCGGCGTTGGCGGCGTGGCTGGTGGTCTGCATGGAGGTCCCTCGTGTGGCTGGCGGCCTGCTGGCCGCCTGGTGGTCGGTTCAAGAGTGGCTTGTCTGGCATGCCAACAGCCCCAGGCGCCAAGCCATGGCGCCGCTGTGGCGCGGGCTGGCCGCAGTGCATGCTGGGGGGTGTTGGTGCCCGGTGGCGGTGCGCGCTGAACAGCACGCTTTCCAACTGGGGCAGGGGTTGAAGAATAGCACGATGAGGCACTATATCTAGCGCTTTCGGGCCCAACAAGCACTACCGGTAGCGTGCTTACCCGCAAGGCTGGGGATGCCCGTCTGGGCCCGCAGGCGCGGTTCAGCCGCTGAACGGCAGGCCTGGTGGGTAGCCCGGCTGGGCCAGCAAGGCCGGCCAGTCGAAGCCTGGCCCGGGGTCGTGCTTGCGGCCAGGGGCCACATGCTCATGGCCTGTGATGGCCTGCAGCGGATGGCGCCGTGCCAACGCCTGCAGCAGCGGCACCAGCGCAGCGTATTGCGCCGCCGTGAACAGGCCGCCTTCCAGGCCTTCCAGCTCGATGCCGATTGAATAGTCATTGCAATTGGCGCGGCCCCGCCAGGCCGACGTGCCGGCATGCCAGGCCCGCCGGTCGGTGGACACGAACTGCAAACGTTGGCCGTCGCGCAGCAGCACAAAGTGCGCCGACACCTGCAGGCCGCGGATGGTCTGGAAGTACGGATGGGCCTGCCAGTCAAGCTGGTTCAAGAACAGCTTTGCACTGTGGCCGCCACCGAACTCACCCGGCGGCAGGCTGATCGAATGCAGCACCACCAGGTTGACGTCCGCGCCTGCCGGCCGCGGGCCGTGGTTGGGTGAGCGCAGCGCCTGTGCGCCAGTCCACCAGCCGCGCTGCCAGCGCGGGCTGCGGCTGCCGGCCATGCTCACTCGGGCCCGTGCTCGGCCACCTGGATGCCCAGGCGTGCCATGCGGTAGCGCATTTGCCGCAATGACAGCCCCAAGCTGCTGCCCGCAGCCGTGCGGTTGAAGCGGTGCATGGCCAGCGCGCGGACGATGATGTCGCGCTCCACTGCATCAAGGTGGGCCACCAGATCACTGGGCAGTGCGCTGGGCTGGACATTGGCATCGGCCGCCGGTGGCGCCGTTGCCGCCAAGGCGCCCGCCGCCTCGCCCGCCTGCCCCACCGCCCCCGGTTCACTGTCGGCAAACACCTCGTCGTCCAAACCCAGGTCGAGGGCCGTGATCAGCTCATCACTCGACAGCGTGACGGCGCGGTGCAGCAGGTTCTCCAGCTCACGCACATTGCCGGGGAAGCTGTGCAACGCCAGCAGCGCCAGCGCGCCGTCAGCCAGCCGCGGCGGCGGCGCCACACCGGCGTCGCGCGCAATGCGCGAGAGCACCGCACCGCAGATCAGCGGCAAGTCGGCCAGGCGCTCACGCAGCGGCGGCATGCGCACCTGGATGACGTTCAGCCGGTAGTACAAGTCCTGGCGGAAGCGGCCTTCCTGCACCTCGGCCGCCAGGTCTTTGTGGGTGGCGCTGACGATGCGCACATTCACCGCCAGTTCGGCCACGCCGCCAATGGGCCGCACCGCGCGCTCCTGGATCACCCGCAGCAGCTTGCTCTGCATCGCCAGCGGCAGGTCACCGATCTCGTCGAGAAACAAGGTGCCGCCTTGCGCCGCCTGGAAGAAGCCGGCACGGTCGTCCACTGCGCCGGTGAAGGCGCCCTTGCGGTGGCCAAAGAATTCAGCCTCGAGCAATTGCTCGGGGATGGCGCCGCAATTCACCGCCACGAACGGCGCCGCCGCGCGTGGGCTGGTGTCGTGCAGGGCGCGCGCCACCAGCTCTTTGCCGGTGCCCGATTCACCCTGCACCATCACCGGCGCCATGCCACGCGCCACCCGCTCGATCAGCGTGCGCACCTGCTGCATCACAGCCGATTCACCGGCCAGGCGTTGCAGCGCGGGGTGTGGCAAGGGGGCTGTGCCAGCCGCTGGCGCGGCAGCCTCCGCCGCCACTGCCGGCCGCGCCGGTGCCGTCACAGCTGGTTGGCGGCCCAACGCCGACGCCACCACGCTGCGGAACTGGCGCAAATCCACCGGCTTGGTCAGGTAGTCGAAGGCGCCGGCCTTCAGCGCCTCCACCGCGTTCTCAGCCGAGCCGTAGGCGGTGATGACGATGGTTTTCTCGGCGCGGCCGGCGGCCTCCAGCCGGCGCAGCAAGTCAATGCCGTTGCCATCGGGCAGGCGCATGTCGGTGATCACCAGGCTGTAGCTGCGCTCGGCCAGCCGGGCCCAGGCGGCGCCGACTGAATCGGCGCTGTCCACGTCATAGCCCTCGCGCAGCAGGCTCAGCTCATAAAGCGTGCGCAGGTCGGGCTCGTCGTCGACCACCAGCAGGCTGTATTTGGTGCTGAGTGCTGCAGTCATGCCGTGCGGCTGGTCGGTGCGGGGCTGGCGGCCTGGCTGGCGCTGGCGGCCTGGCGCATCACCACATGGAACACATTGCGGTGCCGCGACCCGGGCGGCGCCAGGCTGAAATCGATGCTGGCGCCATGGCGCTCACACAACTCGCGGCAAATGTACAGGCCCAGCCCGCTGCCCCGGCTGCGGGTGGAGAAGAAGGGCTCGAACAGATGGCGCTCCACGTCGGGCTGGATCGGCGCGCCGTCACTGGCCAGCGCCAATGTCACTGCCCCGGCGGCAGGGCCGGTGTGCAGGCGCAGGCTGATCGCGCCGGGCCCGGCACTGGCATGGCGGTGGGCGTTGTCCAGCAGGTTGATCAGCACCCGGCGCAGGTGTTCGGCATCAAAACGCACCGGCAGCGCGGTGCCCGGCAGGCCCAAGGCCAGACGTGCCACGCCATCGCCACTGTCATCGCCACTGCCATCACCACTGTCATCATCACTGCCATCGCCACTGCAGTCGCCACTGGCATCACCGGCCTGCGCCGGTGCGGCCACGCTGCGGCGCCATTCGTCACACACCTGGGCCACCTCGGCATTGGCATCGATCACCACCGTCGGCGTGGCCGCACCTGGCGCAACCGCCAGCACGTCGTCAACGATGCGTTTGAGCCGCTCGACGTTGTCAGCCACGATGCGCGACAAGCGGTGCTGCTGCGCCGGCAGCCCGTCTTCGAGCAGCAGCGCATTGGCCTGGGCGATGGCGGCCAGCGGGTTGCGGATCTCATGCGCAATGCCGGCCGACACCCGGCCCATGGCGGCCAGCTTGTCGTTGCGGGCACGGCCTTGCACCGCACGCATGTCTTCGAGAAACAGCACACAGATGTCTTCGGGTGGCGTGCCGTCGGCGCCGATGCCGCTGCGCCGGGTGAAGCGTGCACGCACCTGCAGCGTGCGGCGCTCGCCGTCGGGCAAGGTCAGCGCCAGCTCGCGCGCGGCGCTTGGCCAGCTGCCTTCGGCATAGGCCTGGTCCAGCGCCTGGTGCAGCGGCAGCAGCGCTGGCGCGTCAGCCAGCGGGCTGGGCACGGCCATCAGCGCTGCGTTGGGGCCCAGCAGGGTGCGCGCCGCCGGGTTGATGGCGCGCACCCGGCCACGCCGGTCGACCACCAGCACGCCATCGGCCATCTCCTCGATCACCAGGCGGTTCAGCAGCGTCTGCTGGCGCGCCATCTCCAGGCTGCTGCGAGCCGAGCGCTCCTCGCGTGCCAGGCGCTGCGACAGCTCACTGGCCAGCAGCGCGATCAGGAACAGGCCGGCACCCGCCAGGCCGGCCTGCGACAGCATCAGCAGCACGTCACCACCGTCGTCGGCCATCGGCCACACCGCCAGCATCAGCAGCAGCGACAGTGCGGCCACGGTGGCCAGCGCCACCAGGCGGCGCGTCAGCACCCCGGCCATCAACACCGGCAGCACCAGCAAGGCGGTGTAGTTCAGCGGCGCCTGCGGCTCCAGCAGGCGCAGCACCGAAAACGCCACCAGGTCCACGCCGATGGTCCACAGCCACTGGCCTGGCATCAGGTGGTCGGGCTGCTCGTCGCGGTCACGGCTGCCGACCAACAGCCACAGCGACACCGCCTGGCTGGCATAGGCCAGGCACAGCAGGATCACC
Source organism: Burkholderiaceae bacterium (assembly GCA_031398015.1). GTDB lineage: Bacteria > Pseudomonadota > Gammaproteobacteria > Burkholderiales > Burkholderiaceae_C > Pseudaquabacterium. The sequence continues at coordinate 12,115 of JANNMP010000067.1, read as the reverse complement.
AGCACCGGCGGCTTGCCACCGCCCAGCGACGCCAGCCACGGCGCCAGGACCAGGGCCAGCGACAGCGCTGCGCGTGCGGCCACGTAGGTGCGCAGGATGCGCGGCAATGCCGCGCCTTCGGTGGACACCAGGCGCTTGGCTTCGCGGGCGATGAAATGGCTGTCGCCGTGGCCATCGGCCTCGGCATCGAGCAGCGCCGAATCCAGGCCACGCGGTGCCTGGCCGCTGCCGGTGGGGTCGCCCCAGGCGCTGAACCAGCCGTGATCGGTGGCCGACTCCGGCGGCCGGCGCCGGTCGGTCTTGCGGCGGTCAGCCTGGCGGCGGTTCTGTGATCCGTTGCTCATTCGGGCGGCGGGCGCACAGGCCCAAGCCGCCGGTGGGCGTCACTGCAGTACAGGCGTGCGCCCTCGGGCAGGGCGTCGGCCGCCGGCAAGTGCAGGCCGCAGTGCGCGCACGCAACCATCTCTGCAGGGGCATTGCCAGGCGGCTTGGTGCTGCCGCCATCGCTGTGGCCATCACCCCCACGCGGGCCGCGCAGGCGCGCCACCAGCATCCACAGGCCGATGCCCACCACCAGCAAGACCAGCAGGTATTTCATGTGTGCATCCGGATCAATGGCTCAAGCAGCGGGCTTGCCGACCAGCACTTCAAAGACGAAGCGTGAGCCCACGTAGGCCAGCAGCAGCAGCACCGCGCCCACGTACAGCCAGCGGGTGGCACGCCGGCCCCGCCAGCCACGCCATTGCCGGCCCAGCAGCAGGCCGGCAAAGACCGCCCAACCCAGCAGCGAGAACACCGTCTTGTGGTCCCAGCGCCATTGCGCCATGGTGGCCACACCCAGCAGCAGCGCGGCGGTCAGCACCACGAAGCCGGCTTCGACGAAGCGGAAGGTCAGGCGCTCCAGCCGCATCAGCGGCATGCCCATCGGCCCGGGCGCACCCGCAGCCGGTTCCATCCCGAAGCCGGCCGCACCCGGCTTGCGCAAGCGCAGCCGGCGCTCGGCTGAATCCAGCATCCAGGCATGCAGCACGGCAGCGCCGAACAAGGCATACGAGGCCACGCCCAACAGCCAGTGCACGGGGCCCCAGGCATGGCCGGAGGCACGCACCTCACCTGGAAAGGCCCAGGCCACCAGCACCACCAGCGCGCCATTGATGGCCAGCACGCGGCGCACGCCGGGCAGCGGCATGAAGCGGCTCTCCACCTCATGCACTGCCAGCACCAGCCACACGGTGAGTGACAGCACCGGCCCGAAGCCCAGCCGCGCGCCGGGCTCGCCGCGGCCCCAGCCGCCGATGTCCAGCGCCAGCAGCACCGCATGCAGCAACCAGCCGGCCACCAGCGCCGGCGCGGGCAGGCGCGACGGGCTGCGCACCGGCCAGGCGGCCACCGCATAGGCCAGCACCGCCATCAGCGCCAGCACCAGCGGTGCCACGCCCAGGGTGGTGAGGGGGGCCGCCGATAGAATCATCCGGGTCAGTGTACTTTCGCGGCCACCCCGTGCGGCGTGGTTGCCATGCCGATGGCCTCCACCCTGTCAGACCGTTTGTCACGCCTCGTCAAGACGATGCGCGGCCAGGCCCGCATCACCGATGCCAACGTGGCCGACATGCTGCGCGAGGTGCGCATGGCCCTGCTGGAGGCCGATGTGGCGCTGCCGGTGGTGCGCGACTTCATTGCCCGCGTCAAGGAGAAAGCGCTCGGCACCGAGGTGGTGGGCTCGCTGAACCCCGGCCAGGCGCTGGTGGGTGTGGTGCACAAGGAACTGGCCGCCACCATGGGCGAAGGCGTGGCCGACCTGAACCTGGCCACCCAGCCGCCGGCCGTCATCCTGATGGCCGGCCTGCAGGGCGCGGGCAAGACCACCACCACCGCCAAGCTGGCCAAGCACCTGATCGAAAAGCGCAAGAAGAAGGTGCTGACCGTCAGCGCCGACGTCTACCGCCCGGCTGCCATCGAGCAGCTGAAGATGGTCACGCGGCAAGCCGGCGCCGAGTGGTTTCCGTCCACGCCGGATCAGAAGCCGCATGACATTGCGCTGGCCGCCATCGACCACGCCCGCCGCCACTACTTTGACGTGCTGCTGGTCGACACCGCCGGCCGGCTGGCCATCGACGCGGTGCTGATGGCCGAGATCAGCGACTTGCATGCCACGCTCAAACCCATCGAGACGCTGTTCGTCGTCGATGCGATGCAGGGCCAGGACGCGGTCAACACCGCCAAGGCGTTCAAGGAGGCGCTGCCACTGACCGGCATCGTGCTGACCAAGCTCGACGGCGATTCACGCGGCGGCGCCGCGCTCAGCGTGCGCGCTGTCACCGGCGCGCCGATCAAGTTTGCCGGCGTGTCCGAAAAGCTGGACGGCCTGGAAGTGTTCGACGCCGACCGCCATGCCGGCCGGGTGCTGGGCATGGGCGACATCGTGGCCCTGGTCGAGCAGGTGCAGAACAACGTTGACCTGGGCGCGGCGCAGAAGCTGGCCGACAAGGTCAAGGCCGGGGATGCATTCGACCTCAACGACTTTCTGTCGCAACTCAGCCAGATGAAGAAGATGGGTGGCCTGTCGGGCCTGATGGACAAGCTGCCCAGCCAGCTCACGGCCAAGGCCGGCCAAGTCGACATGGGCAAGGCCGAGCGTGACGTCAAGCGCATGGAAGGCATCATCCTGTCGATGACACCCACCGAACGCCGCAAGCCCGAGCTGCTGAAGGCCAGCCGCAAGCGCCGCGTGGCGGCCGGCGCCGGGGTGCATGTTCAAGAGGTCAACCGCCTGCTCAACCAGTTCGGGCAGATGCAGGACATGATGAAGAAGATGAAGGGCGGCGGCCTGATGAAGATGATGAAGCGCATGGGCGGCATGAAGGGCTTGATGCCCTGACGTCGCGCTGAGCCCCGGCCCTCAGCGGCGCCGGGCCCGGGCCACTGCCGCCAGTGCGGCCAATGCGGCCAAAACGCAGGCCAGGCTGCCGGGCTCGGGCACTTCTTGCAGCCCAGCCTGGCCAAGAGCCACGGCCCGCCCTGGCGCCCGCGCCCAGCCCCCATCGTCTGGCGCCATGCCCAGCAGATGGCGCAGGTCGGTCAGCCAGCCGATGCGGGTATGAGCACCCTGCCCGCCCGACACATCAGCCAGCCATGGCGCCGGCCCGCCCTGGGCCACCAGCGCGGCAGTCAGCTGCGGCTTGGCGACGCGCTGCCCACGCGCACCCAGCACCGACACATTGCCGCAGACGTCGGGCACCATCACCGCATGCAGGCGGCCGCTGGCGTCACGCGCCTCGTACAGATCGGCCCGCTCGACATGGCCGGGCGCAAAGTTCACCCGCGCGTCGATGCACAGCGTGCGGCCGAAGGTCATTGCAAACGAGCGTGGGTTGTACTCACGCTGGCTGTGCACGGCGCGGATGGCGCCGGTGCGGATTTCCAGCCGGTCGGTGACATCACGCGCGCGCCGCATCTGCGCCACCTGGCGCACCACCTCGGGTGGCAGGCGGGCCAGGCGCAGCGCCTGCTCGGTGCTGCCCTTGTACGGGTTGCGGCCAGGCTGGCCCCAGGCGCAGCCCTCGCGCAAGGCCAGGGCCGGCTCGCCGCTGGCTTGATCGGCGAGCGCGGCGTCCTCAGCAGGCAGCCAGGCCTGCAGCGCATGCCGTGCCGGCAGCGGCCGGCCGTCGTGGCTGTCACCCTGCGGCAAGCCGTGCAGCGACTGGCGCTCGAACCAGTGGCCCAGGCCCATCATCAGCACCAGCACGATGGGCACGGTCACGGCGGCTGCGGCACCCACCAGCAGCCACAGCAGTTGGCGCCATGTCCGTGGCGTGGCCACGGCCACCGGGGCCGCCGTGCTTGCCGGCACTGCCACGGCGGCGCAACGCTGGCGCCGGTGGCCTTGCGCCAGCAAGCCCTGCCAGCCGCAGGCGGCGTCCACACAACGGTAGCGGCGCAGGCCCAGGGCGTCGTTGCGGGCGATGTCGGCGTTCAACCGGCGGGTGCGGCGCAGCCGGTTGCCGCAATGCGGGCAGGGGTTCGACGGTGTGGAGGTCAACGGCACACCCGGCTTATCGGCAGCGCCGCCGGCTTTTGCAGGCACTGCGTCACAGCCGGGCCGGCGCACGCTGTCTGGCCGGCGTGCAGCGGGCGCGCTGGGCGGCCGAAAGCCACGCCATGCACACCATCCACCACCGCCGCAGCCAACATGGTTGGCGTTGCCTGGCGCGCGCCCAGCGCCGCTGGGCCACCAGCCTGGCGATGCTGCTGGGCGCAGCCGCCATGGCCCAGGCACCGCCCCCCGCAGCCAGTGACCCGGCCGGGCAAGTGCTGGCCGAGGTGAACCGCTACCGCACCAGCCAGGGCCTGGTGGCGCTGCAGAGCGACAGCGGCCTGCAGGCGATTGCCGCCGAGCACAGCCAGGCGCTGGCCCGCCAGGGCCGCCTGAGCCACGGCGGCTTCGACCAGCGCTTTGCGCGCAGCGGTGCCGCGCTGTGCGTGGAGAACCTGGCCGCCGGCTCGGTCAATGCCGCGCGGGTGGTGGCGGCCTGGCGCGCATCACCCGAGCACCACCGCAACCTGCTCGAGCCGCGGGTGCGCCAGGTGGGGCTGGCCTTCACCGACAGCACGGTCAGCATGCTGGCCTGCTTGCATGACCGCTTGGACGACCGGCCCTGAGTGGCGTTGCACGGCCTGGCCGCGACGCCTCAGCTCAACAGGGCCTGCGCAAACTCACGCGCATTGAAAGTCTGCAGGTCTTCCAGCGTCTCGCCCACGCCGATGAAGTAGACCGGCACCGGCCGCTCACGGGCAATGGCCGCCAGCACGCCGCCCTTGGCCGTGCCGTCGAGCTTGGTGACGATCAGGCCGGTCAGGCCCAGCGCGTCATCGAAAGCCTTGACCTGGGTCAGCGCGTTCTGGCCGGTGTTGCCATCGACGACCAGCAGCACCTGGTGCGGCGCGGTGGTATCGGCCTTGCTGATGACACGCTTGATCTTCTTCAGTTCTTCCATCAGGTGAAGCTGCGTCGGCAGGCGGCCGGCGGTGTCGGCAATCACCACATCGCGCTTGCGCGCCTTGCCGGCGCTGACAGCGTCAAACGCCACCGCCGCCGGGTCGGCGCCTTCCTGGCTGACGATCTCGACCTGGTTTCGGTCAGCCCACACGGCCAGCTGTTCGCGTGCGGCAGCACGAAAAGTGTCAGCAGCGGCCAGCAGCACCGTCTGCCCGGCAGCGGCCAGGTGGCGGGTGAGCTTGCCGATGCTGGTGGTCTTGCCGGCACCGTTGACGCCCACCACCATCACCACGGTGGGCTGGAATTCACCCACCACCAGGGCCTTTTCCAGCGGCGCCAGCAGCTCGGTGAGCGCGTCGCCCAGCAGGGCCTTGACACGCGCCGGCTCGGTGGCCTTGGCCTCTTTGACGCGGCGCTTCAAGTCGGCGAGCAAAAACTCGGTGGCCTTGACGCCGGCATCGGCCATCAGCAGCGCGGCTTCGAGTTCGTCGTACAGCGCGTCGTCGATCTGGGTGCCGGTGAAGACCTGGGCGATGCTGCTGCCGGTCTTGCGCAGGCCGTTGCGCAGCTTGTCGATCCAGCGCTGGCGTGGTGGCTCGGCGGCAGCGGGCTCGGGTGGTGGTGGTGGTGGCGCTGGCGCAGCCACAGCGGGCACGGCTGTCGCCGGCGCGGATGGCGCGGATGGCACGGCTGGCGCGGCGGGTGCGCCGGGCGCTGATGGTGCGCCGGTGAGCTTGCCCACTGCCGTTTTCCACCATGACCCGCCGGCCTCGGCCACAGCCGCATCGCTGGGCGCAGCGGCCGCCGCTGCGGGCACATCAGGCGCTGCAGGCTCGGCCGGCGTGGCGGCATCGGCGGCCGGCTTCTTCTTGAAAAAACTGAACATGGCGGGCGGGTTGGGAGCGGGGCGCGGTAGTCGGGCCCGCAAAATCGGCCGCTATACTCGCGGGCTCATGGCGCTTTAGCTCAGTCGGTTAGAGCGACGGAATCATAATCCGCAGGTCCGGGGTTCGAATCCCTGAAGCGCCACCACCCGAATTCACACCCCACCAGCCACCCGCTGCGCGCCATGCCCAGCGGGTTTTTTGTGGCTGACGCCTGGCGCTGCCGGCCCGGGCTGCAGCAGGGCACGGATGGCGGGCAGTGCGCGCTCGGTGGCACAGCGCCCGGCGTCCACCAGCGCCGGCATGGCAGCGGTGTCAAACAGGCCGATGCGCTGCTCCAGTTGCAGCGTGATGTTCATCAGCCGCGCGCCACTGGCCAGGGCTTCGGCCAGGCGGGCCTGCATCAGGTTGTTGGTCAGTGCTGAGCTCAGCTGCGCCAGCAGCCGGGCGGGGCGGTCGATGCGCTGCGGCATTTGCGCTGCAAAACCCAACGCCAGCACCGCGCCGGCATCGCTGGCAGCGCTCACCGGCAGTGGGTCGGCCACCACGCCGTCGATCAGGCGCCGGCCGTCGATCAGCACCGGTGCAAACAGGAACGGCATCGCAATGCTGGCCCGCAATGCCTGCACCAGGCTGCCACTGCGCAGCACCACCCGATCACCGGTGCTGGCGCAGGTGGCGGCAATGCGCAGCGGGATCGTCAGGTCTTCGATGCGTTGGTCGCCAAACGCCTGCTGCAGGCGCTGCAGGATGAGGGCGTCGTCGCGCAGCGCAAAGTCGGGGCTGAAGCGGCCCAGGCGTGGCCACAGCAGTTGCGGCCAGGCACGCCAGCGGCGCTGGCGGGTCAGCTCGGGCGACCACAGCGTGGTGGCCATGCGCACCGCCTCGCCAGCGTTGTGGCCGGCGGCAATCAGCGCACCGAACAGCGCGCCAGCGCTGCAGCCCACCACCAGGTCGGGTTGCAGGCTATGGCGCAGCAGCACCTGCACCATGCCGAGCGCAGCCACGCTGCGCACGCCGCCGCTGCCCAGCACGATGGCAAAGCGGGGGGCTGCGGTGGTCGATACCGGGCATGCGGTCGGACAGAAAGTGGTCATCGTGGTGTCGGCTGGGTTCGGGTTGTGCAGCGCTTCACTGGCCGACAGCGGCGCGGCGCGTGGGCCACGAGTTGACCGCCCTGGTCAACCAGCCCAGGCCCGCGCCTGCTGCGGCCACTGCCGCCGCCGACCGCCAGGGCGCCTGCCACCCAGCCACTGGTTGCGGTGCCGACGTCAGCCGCCGCTGCACCCGCAGCAGCCGGGCGTCGTCGGGATCGGGGCTGGTGGCAAAGCCGCAGCGCTGTGCCAGCGCCAGCATCGGCAGGTTGTGGTCCAGCACGTCGCCCCGCAGCCACTGCAGGCCCGCCTGGCTGCAGGCGGCCAGCAGCGCCTGCAAGGCCCAGCCGCCCAGGCCGTGGCGCTGCCAGCGCGCATCGACCATCAAGGCAAAGTCGGCGGACAGGCCGTCGCCGGCGATGCAGCAGCGCGCGTCGGCAACCAGGCAGGTGCTGCCATCGGCCTGGGTACTGACCACCAATGCCAGTTGCTGCTGCGGGTCGACCTGGCACATCTGCGCCAGGCGCTGGGCCGACAGTTGCACCGCGCCGTGGAAGCGGTTGCGCCGTGCCGCCGCCGGCAAACCGTTCACCAGCGCAGCCAGCAGCGGTGCGTCGGCCGGCCGCACCGGGCGCAAACTGAGCGGCGCGCCGAATGCCGTGCGCCGGGTGCAGCTTTGGGCGTCCGGCGTGAACCGGGGTGGCTGGTTTGCCAGCGTGGCGGGGTGGGGCATGCGGGTCTCCCGGTGGTGGGCGACTGCAAACGCAGGCGCTCCATCCGGTTCATCGCAAGCGGCCAGCCAAATCCGCCAAACATCCTGCTGAGAGCCCCAGCTGCGGGGCTGGCGCCGGCAGCGGCTGGCTGTTCAGGGCTGCTGTTGCAGCAGCTGTCTGGCCGACTCGGCACCTGCTGATGCCGGCCCCACGGCCGATTCGAACTGCGCCAACGCCAGCGCCAGGCTGGTGCGCGCAGCCGCCGCGTCACCGCGCGCCTGCTGCGCCTGGCCGAGCAGCAGCAGCGCCTGGCCCAGGTACACGCTGGACGGCAGATCGCCCAGATGCTCGCGGGCCACGGCAGTGGCGTCGGTGGCGTGGGCCAGCGCGGCGTCGCGCTCACCCAGCTGCAAGGCGATGCGGGCTTGCAGGATCAGCGGCGTCACGCGCCGCGCCTGGTTGCCGGTGCCGCTGGCCAGCCGCTGCAGCGCCTGTTGCAGGTGCACGCGCGCACGCTGCGGTTGGCCTGCTGCCAATGCCAGGCGGGAGCGCACCATCTGCACCTGGGCGAACAGCGGGTGGTCTGGCGGCAGAAAGCTGGCAAGCTGCGCGGCGCTGGTGTTGATCAGTTCTTCGGCGCGGGGCAGCGCGCCGGCCTCGGCATGCGCCACCGCCGCCACCAGCGCCACATTGCCCACCGTGCGTGCGTCGTTCAGGCGCTGGCCCACCGCCAGCAGATGGGCAAACAGCGGCATGGCCTCGGCGTGGCGGCCGGCCTCGAACAAGGCCCTGGCGTAGTTGGCCTCGGTGGACACGTCCACCTCGTCACGCGGGCCGGCGGCCACGGCGATGGCATAACCCCGGCCCAGCACGTCCAACGCGCGGCGGATCTGCCCCACGCGCAGCAGCTCGGCGCCGGCGTCGTTGAGCGCGTTGATGTTGGTGACCAGGCCGGCGGTCAACATCGGCCAGCATGGCCTCGTATTCGGCCACCGCTGCAACCAGCCGGCCTTGCTCGGCATAGGCGCCGGCACGCAGGCTGCGCAGGGCCACCACGGTCTGCCACTGGCCCAGCCGGGGCTGGGGCAGCAGCCGCAGCGCCTGCGCCACATCGGCCAGCACCGCCGCCGGGCGGGCCTGCTCGCGGGCGATGTTGGCGCGCTGCAGCCAGCAGCCGAGCAAGGCGTCCTGAGCCGCCGGTGCCGCAGTGCTGTGCAGGCCCGCCACCTGGGCGAAAGCGGCATCGATGCGCTGCTGGGCGGCCACAAAGTCACCGCGGGCAACGGCCGCCGACGCCAGCACGCAGTCGGCCTGCAGCCGGGACGGCAGGTCACCAGCGGCCACGGCCGCCTGCTGGGCCCGGCCGGCCAGGCCGGCGGCGCGCACGCCGTTGCCCAGGTCAGACCACAGGCCGGCCAATTGCAGCAGCACATGGGCTTGGACAGCAGGGGTGGCGCTGAACTGCTTGTCGGCCAGGGTTTCGGCGCGCTGCAGCAGGCCAGCGGCATTGAGCGACGCGCCGGTGGCCGAGCCGACCAGAAACTTCAGCAAGTCGCCAGTGGCCTCGGCCAGCGCCAACTGCTGCAGTGCCAGCACACGCTCACGCTCGGCGCGCTGTGCCTGGCCCAAGGTGCTGAACACGCCCAGCACCACGGCCAGCGACACCACCGCCGCCGCTGCCACCAGCAGCCGGTTGCGCCGCACGAACTTGTGCGCCCGGTACAGCAGCGCATCGGGCTGCGCCAGCACCGGCTGGTGCTGGCGGTGGCGGCGCAGGTCGTCGGCCAGTGCGGCCACCGTCGCATAACGCTCGCGCGGGTCCTTGCGCAAGGCCATCGCAAGGATGGTGTCCAGATCGCCCGCCAGCGCGCGCTGCAGCCGCTGCACCGTGGTGCAACGTTGGTCGGCGACTTCGGTGGCGCCTTCGCCGGCCATGCTGCGTGATGCGCGGGGTGCCACATGGTCCAGCGTGCTGCGCATCAGGTCGGCGGCGGTGCTGCCGGCCGTTGCCGTGGGGTGGCGGCCGCAGAGCAGCTGGTAGAGCAGCACGCCGAGCGCATAGACATCGGTGGCCGCGGTGACGCCCTCACCGCGCAATTGCTCGGGTGCGGCGTATTCAGGCGTCAAGGCGCGGCCGCCGTCACGGGTGAGCTGGCTGGCTTCGGCGCCAGCGTCGACATTGGCCTGGTCGTCGAGCAGCTTGGCAATGCCGAAGTCCAGCAGCTTGACCACGCCGTCGGTGCTGACCAGGATGTTGCCCGGCTTCAGATCGCGGTGGATCACGCCATGGGTGTGGGCATGGGCCACCGCTGCCAGCACGGCATCAAACAGCGCCAGCCGCGCTGCCACCGGCAGGCGGTGCGCATCGCAGTGGCGGTCGATGCGCTCGCCCTGCACCAGCTCCAGCACCAGATACGGCTGGCCGCCGTCGCTGACGCCAGCGTCCAGCAGGTGGGCGATGTGCGGGTGCGTGAGGCGCGCCAGGATCTGGCCCTCACGGCGAAAGCGCTGCGCCCCGGCGCGGCCGATCAGCGACAGGTGCAGCAGCTTGACGGCCACCGCCGCGTCGAAGCGGCCGTCTTCGCGCCGCGCCCGCCACACGCTGCCACCACCGCCCTGGCCGATGGGTGCCTCCAACAGGTAGGCGCCCAGGCGCTGGCCGGCCAGGCTGGGCTCGGGCAGTGCCGCCATGCCGGCATGCATGGCATCAGACGCCGCAGCGCCCAGAAAGCCACCCGACTCGGCCTGCCGGCTGTCGGCCAGCAACGCCGCCAACGCGTCGGCCAGCGCCGGCGATTGGGCGCGCAGCGCGGCCAGGTGTGGCGGGCGCTGCGGCTCGGGCAAATCGAGCAAAGTGTCGAGCAGCGGGCTGAGCTGGGCCCAGTTCGCGGGGTCGGGAAGGGTCATGGGGTGGGCTCAGGCTGGCACGCCAGTGGCGCTTGTCAAACTCATCGCATTCGGCGCCGGCAAGCCGCCAGATCGGCCGGGTCGGCCAGATCGACCAAAGCAACTCAGGCCGATTGCATCGCGCGAAACAGCAGCAGCCGCGCCTTTTCCCACTGCCGCTGCGCGGTGCGCTCGGAGCTGCCCATCAGCGCGGCGATCTCCAGCATCGAGAAGCCGCAGAAGAACTTCAGGTCCACCACCTGGGCCAGGGCGGGCTCCAGCGTGGCCAGCGCATCGAGCGCATCGCCGATCTCGCCCAGCAGCTCGGGCTGGGCACATTGCTCGGCCATGTCGGTGTCCAGCGACGTGATGTGCAGCCCGCCGCCGCGTTTCTGGGCCTGGCGCGCACGCACCCGGTCGATCACCAGGCCGCGCATCGCCCGCGCGGCATAGGCCATGAAGTGGCCCTGGCTGGGGAAGGCCAGCGCGTTGCGCTGCGACATGTCGAGGTAGGCCTCGTGCAGCAAGGTGGTGGCGCCCAGCGTGGCGTGCGGGCCCAGCCGGCCGGCCTCGCGCCTGGCCAGGCGGTGCAACTGCTGGTAGAGCAGCGTGAAGAGCTGATCGGTGGCATCAGCGTCGCCGTTGTCGGCCCGAGCCACCAAGCCGCCCACATCCACAGAAACATCGTCTGACATCGGCGGATTCTGCCCGGCGCCCTGCCCGGCCCCGGTGGCGGCCCGTGCCGACCTAAAATCACTGCGTTGCGCCGGCTTGCCCGGCGCTGTTTGTTCCACAGCCCCTGGGTCCACACCATGCACCGCTGTGTCTTGATGGCCTTGTTCGGCCTTGGCTTGTCTGCTGCGGTGGCCGCGCAGCCGGCGCGCCCCTTCCCCGCCACCGCGCTGCGCGGCGCACTGCTGGTCACCCAGCCGCCCGAGGTGCTGCTCAATGGTGAGCCGCAGCGGCTGTCACCCGGCGCACGCATCCGCGGCGCCAACAACATGCTGCAGATGTCGGGTGCGCTGGTGGGCCAGACGCTGCTGGTGCACTACACGCGTGAATCCAACGGCCTGGTGCATGACGTGTGGATCCTCACGCCCGACGAAGCTGGCCGCCGGCCGTGGCCCACATCGCCCGACGAAGCCCGCCGCTGGGCCTTCAACCCCGCCGCCCAGACCTGGACCAAACCATGAGCACCACCCCGCCCAAGAAGGTCTACATCCGCAGCTTTGGCTGCCAGATGAATGTGTATGACGCCGACAAGATGGCCGATGTGATGCGGGTGGCCGAGGGTTACGAGCCCACGGCCGACCCCGAGCAGGCCGACCTGATCCTGTTCAACACCTGCTCGGTGCGCGAGAAGGCGCAGGAGAAAGTGTTCTCCGACCTGGGCCGCGTCAAGCACCTGAAGGCCAGGGGCGTGTTGATCGGCGTCGGCGGCTGCGTCGCCAGCCAGGAGGGCGCGGCCATCATCGACCGCGCGCCGTATGTCGATGTGGTGTTCGGCCCGCAGACCCTGCACCGCCTGCCGCAGCTGCTGGC
>JANNMP010000014.1:0-5160 GCA_031398015.1 Burkholderiaceae bacterium | reverse complement strand
CGGCTCGGCCCATCGCCCTCCTCATCGGCGGCGGAGTCCTGCCGCAGGTACGAGCCAGCCTTGGCATTGTCGCGCAGAATAAAAAAGAAACCCAGCGCCAGCCCAATGCTCACGCCCTTGAGCAGGTCGGTGAAGAGCACCGCGACGATGGTGATGATGAACGGCACGAATTGCTCGCGGCCCAAATTCCACTGCTTGCGATAGAGGGCCGGCGAGGTGAGCTTGTAACCCACCAGCAGCAGCACAGCGGCCAGGGCCGACAGCGGAATCAGGTTCAGAATCGAGCCCAGGAACAAGAGGCTCACCAGCAGCAGGAAGCCGTGGATAATGGCCGATAGCTTGCTCTGCGCACCAGCCGCGATATTGGCAGATGAGCGCACGATGACGGCCGTGAGGGGCAGCCCCCCCAGCAGGCCACTAACCAGGTTGCCGGTCCCCTGGGCCAGCAGCTCGCGGTTGGTGGGCGTGTGGCGCTTCTGAGGGTCGAGGTTATCGACGGCCTCCACGCTGAGCAGGGTTTCGAGCGAGGCCACGATGGCAATGGTGAAGGCCACGCCATAGGTGGCCGGATTGCGCAGGGCATTGAAATCGGGGAAAGTCATTTCACCGGCCAGCTGGCCCAGCGACGACAGCACCGGCAGCTTCACCAGATGCACGGGACGCACCTGCCATTCCGGGGCCACCGTTTTCAGAAGGTGGTTGATGGCCACCGCAGCCACCACTGCTATCAGCGCCCCCGGCACCAGCCGCGCCCAGGGCTGGCGGCGAACCGGCGCAGTATTCCACAGTAGCATCAGCCCCAAAGCCACGGTGCCTACCAGCACCGAGCCGGGGCTCAGCGCCTTCACCGCCGCGCCAATGGCCGAGAACGTGTTCAGGCCATCGACCTGCAGGAACTTCATATCCTCAAAATAGTCGGCATCGGCCCCAAAAAAATGCGGCAGCTGCTTCAGAATCAGAATAATACCAATAGCGGCCAGCATACCCCGAATTACCGCCGCCGGAAAGTACAGGGCAATGATGCCGGCCCGCGCAATCCCCAGAATTATCTGGATAACCCCGGCCACGACCGTGGCGGCCAGCACTGCCGGCCACGAGCCCAGCGACGCAATGGCCGAAAGCATCACCACCGTGAGGCCAGCCGCCGGCCCGCTCACGCTCACCGCCGAGCCGCTGAGCGTGCTCACCAGAATGCCGCCCACGATACCCGAAATCACGCCCGCCAACAGCGGGGCCCCCGAGGCCAGCGAAATGCCCAGGCACAACGGCAAGGCAACCAGAAAAACGACAAGGCCCGCCGGCGCATCCTGCCCGATGGTGCTGAACAGCGACTTTTTAGGGCCAAGCTGAGGCGACGACCAATCCATCCGGTTCGTGCTGGAGAAAGCGCTGGCACGTGAGCAATTCGCCACCCGCAGCTTCTCGAACCCACGTGACGTGCTGGCGGCGCTGGACGACGACGAGCCCCAGGTGCTGGTCTCCGACATCCGCATGCCCGGTGGCTCGGGCATCGATCTGCTGGGCAAGGTCAAGGCCCGCCTGCCCGGCCTGCCGGTGATCATCATGACGGCCTACTCTGACCTGGACAGCGCCGTCTCCGCCTTCCAGGGCGGCGCCTTCGAATACCTGCCCAAGCCGTTTGACCTGACGCGCGCAGTGGAGCTGATCCGCCGCGCGGTGGAAGAAAGCCTGCGCGAAGACGTGCGCGACATCGGCCAGGCAGAAGTGCCCGAAATGCTGGGCCAGGCGCCGGCCATGCAGGATGTGTTCCGCGCCATCGGGCGCCTGAGCCAGAGCAATGTCACGGTGCTGATCACCGGCGAATCAGGCTCGGGCAAAGAGCTGGTGGCCCGCGCGCTGCACAAGCACAGCCCGCGCGGCGACGCCGGCAGCAACGGCCCGTTCATCGCCATCAACACCGCCGCCATCCCCAAAGACCTGCTCGAGAGCGAGCTGTTCGGCCATGAGCGGGGCGCCTTCACCGGCGCCCAGACCATGCGCCGCGGCCGCTTTGAACAAGCCGACGGTGGCACGCTGTTTCTCGATGAAATCGGCGACATGCCGTTCGACCTGCAGACGCGGCTGCTGCGGGTGCTGAGTGACGGCCAGTTCTACCGCGTGGGAGGCCACCAGCCGCTGAAGGCCAATGTGCGGGTGATTGCCGCCACCCACCAGAACCTGGAGCAGCGGGTGCGCGAAGGTGCGTTCCGCGAAGACCTGTTCCACCGCCTGAACGTCATCCGCCTGCGCCTGCCGGCGCTGCGCGAGCGGCGTGAAGACGTGCCATCGCTGACGCGCTTCTTTCTGACCAAGAGCGCCAAGGAGCTGGGCGTCGAAGCCAAGCGCATCACCGAGCCGGCGCTTGAGCGGCTGATGGCCTTCGACTTCCCCGGCAACGTGCGCCAGCTCGAAAACATCTGCCACTGGCTCACGGTGATGGCGCCGGCCCAGGTGATCGAGCCCAAGGACTTGCCACCCGAGCTGATGGCCGGCGACGTGGCCAGGCTGCCACTGCCCATGCCGGCGGCAGCACCAGCCACCGACCACCAGGCGCACGCTGCGTCTGCGGCCGGCAGCGCAGCCAGCGCCGCCAATGGCCCGGCGCTGGCGCAGCCCGCGCCCGGTGTGGTGGTGGGGGGCCTGCCCAGCGGCTGGTTGCTCGATCTGCAGCGCGAGGCCCGGCGCTTGCTGGAGTCTGGCGACCCCGAGGTGTGGGACACGCTGACGCGCCAGTTCGAAGGCCAGCTGATCCACACCGCGCTGGAGATCACGCGCGGCCGCCGCATCGAGGCAGCGCACAAGCTGGGCATCGGCCGCAACACCATCACGCGCAAGATCCAGGACCTGGGCCTGGACGATTGAGACCCGGCTGCGGCGCGTCAGCTGCGGTGCCAGCCCGAGGTGTTGGCCGCTTCTGCGCGGTCAGGCAGCGTGCCCTGCAGCAGGTCGTCATACACCGAGCGCGGCACTTCACTCACTTCCAGCGCACCCGGCCCGGTGTTGAAACTGCTGCGCGCCCCCAGCTGGCTGTCAAAGCCACCCATGAAGCTGTCGGGCGACTCTGGGCGCTTGGCCTGGCTGCTGGCCATCAGGCTGCGCGACCGGATCGCTTCGACCAGCCGCTGCTGCAGCACGCTCAGCTGCGTGCGCTCGGTCAGGCTGTCGGCCGGCAGGCGTGAGAGCTGCTGCAGCCCACGCTGCAACACCCACACCGGCATGTCCAGCAAGGCCACCGAGCCTTGGCGCGACAGCGCACGCTCAATGAAATACAGGTGCGGCAGTACCCGGCGCAGGCCGCGCTGGGCACGCATGCGGTCACGCAAGGCCCGGTGTGCCAGGCGCAGCGCCTGGCCCCGGCCAGGCTCGGGCTGGGTGGTGACCTCGGCGCGCTGGTGGTCGTGCGCTGCAGCGGCGGCAGCCGACGGCGCGCGCTGGCGGCGCTGCTCAGCCCAGCGCTGCCAGCCCTTCAGCGCCTGCAGCCAGCCCGGGCCAGGCCGCGCCGGCGCCGGCTCTTCGCCCCAGATGGACACCCGGCTGTCTTGCAGACGCTCAAGCGATCGTGCCATGTGCCCTCCAGACACCCCTGCCGCTGACCATGGGCCTAAGCCCCCAAAACGAGCGACACTGATGATGCAACAGCCACTCCGTTGCCCAGCTCCGCCAGCACCGGCGCATGGTCACTGGGCCGCTCGTGCTTGCGTTGCAGCTTGTCAACCGTGCACGACAGCACCTGGCCACGCAGCGCCTGGCTCACCAGAATGTGGTCGATGCGCAGGCCCTGGTTCTTGCGGAAGGCCAGGTTGCGGTAGTCCCACCAAGTCCAGGTGCGCGGTGGCTGCTCGAACAGGCGGAAGCTGTCGACCAGCCCCAACGCGCACAGGCCCTGGAAGTGCGCCCGTTCTTCAGGGGTGCAGTGGATTTGGCCTGCCCAGGCCACCGGGTCAAACACATCGCGGTCATCGGGTGCGATGTTGAAGTCACCCATCAACACCAGCTGCGGGTGCAGCGCAAGCTCAGCGGCCAGCCAGGTGCGCAACGCCTGCAGCCAGGCCATCTTGTAGGTGAACTAGTCGCTGCCCGGCGCCGGGCCGTTGGGAACGTAGGCGCCGACGATGCGCAGCGCGCCAACGCTGGCGGTGATCACCCTGGCCTGCGCGTCGTCGAAGCCGGGGATGTTGCACACCACACCCGTGGCAGCGGTGCGGCTGAGCAGGGCCACGCCGTTGTAGGTCTTCTGGCCGAACCACTGGCTGTGCCAACCTGCTGCCTGCAGCTCAGCCTGTGGAAACTTGTCATCGGTGAGCTTGGTTTCCTGCAGCACCAGCGCATCGGGCTGCTGCCGGGCCAGCCAGTCCAGCAGCTGTGGCAGGCGCACGGCGAGTGAGTTGACGTTCCAGGTGGCGAGTTTCAAATCGATCCTAAGTAGCTGTTTTTATTGAACTTTATTTCTTGCAGTCTGGTCGGTACCCCCACGCATACCCCCACATTTCTCCGCTGCGAGCCCAGGCGATGGCGCTGGGCGGCAATCTGTTGTCGTCATCCGACAAGCGGTCGTCGGTACGCGCTCTTGGATGCGCGGGCAGAGCGTCATGCGGCCCCCAGCGCCGCCGCGTTCACCTTGAGCGCAAGCGCCTGGCAACGCTGCAGCAGGACGTCGAAGGGTTCGGCGTCGTCCAAGAGCAGGCCGTCCTCAACCATGCGCTGGTAGTCCTCGGCCAGCGTCTTCCGCGCGTCGCCGCTGGGTGCCAGATCCAGTGCGCCGGTGACCGCTGCGCGGTAGTCGATGGGCGCACCGTCTGGCATCGATTCGGCGAAGAAGATGCTCTTGTGCTCTGCGACGGCGTGTGCCAACGCGCGGTCCTTTGCCGCGCTGTCGGCAAAGCCGGCAGCGTCGAGCCGCGTCACGTCGTGCCAGTGGCGCGCGTAGCGGTCACCGCCTCGAAAGCTGCCTTGGGCGCAGAAGACATGGATGGCTGTGGCCTTCTCCCAGAACGTGCGTTCCGGGCGCATGACCTGGGGTGTGGCTGACGCAAAGCTCACGTCCGGCAAGTGCGGCGCGGCGTCGCACGCGACCGATCGCAGCTCGTTGGGCTCGCCCGTGGATCGCGCGCCGAACTCCAGCAGGACCGAGGGACGCACATAGCCCGTACCTTCGCCGAA
>JANNMP010000013.1:0-4143 GCA_031398015.1 Burkholderiaceae bacterium | reverse complement strand
GGACTGATGGCGGCGTGCTCGTTGCTCGCCACGCGGTAGCGGCTGCCCCCCGTGGTCACAATGACAAAGGGGATGAACGGTCGCGCTGCATGGAGCCGTCGAATTTCATCAATCATACGTAGAGTGTATCAGGCAATAAGTTGCTTCACCACGTTCCCGTAAACGTCGGTGAGGCGGAAGTCGCGGCCGTTGTAGCGGTAGGTGAGCTTCTCGTGGTTGAACCCGAGGAGTTGCAGCATGGTCGCGTGCAGGTCGTGGATGTGGACCTTGTTCTCCACGGCCTTGGCGCCGAGTTCGTCGGTCGCGCCGTAGGCCTGGCCGCCGCGCACGCCGCCGCCGGCCATCCACACGCTGAAGGCCTTGCCGTTGTGGTTACGGCCGGGGGTGCCGCCGGCCATGTTGCCGTCGGCGGAGGGGCTGCGGCCAAATTCGCCGCCCCAGATGACGAGGGTGTCTTTCAACATGCCCTTTTGCTTGAGGTCGGTGAGGAGCGCGGCGATGGGCTTGTCGCATTCGCCGGCGCGCTGGGTCATGGCGCGTTCGAGATTGTTATGGTGATCCCAGCCGCCGTGCCAGGCTTGGACGAAGCGCACGCCTTTCTCAAGGAGGCGGCGGGCGATGAGCATCTGGCGGCCCTGCGCGGTGTTGGTGCCGTAGAGTTCCTGCGTCTCTTTGGATTCCTTGCTGATGTCGAAGGCGTCGCCGGCGATCCGGCCACGCGCTGCCGCCACGCCCGCCATGCCCGAGAGCCACCCATCCACCCCACCCGCTGAGCGCATCCTGGCCCTGCACCGGGTTGATTTGCCCAACGCTGCCACGCTGGCCGGGCAACTGGCCGCCAGCCGGGGCGGCGTGCCACCGGTGATCACCGTGCTCGACCCCGTGCTGCTGACCCACGCCCGCCTGCACGGCGTGCCGCAGGCGCAATTGCTGGCCACGCCCGACTGCGACATTGCCCACGGCGTCACGCTGCAGGTGCTGGCCGCCACGCGCACGCTGTGCGCTGCGGCCGATGCAGTGATGGCTGGCCTGGTGCCCAGCGCACGCGGCGCGGCCTGGTGCGGCCACTGGCTGCAATACCTGCACTTCACCGCGCTGGGCAGCCGCCAGGTGGCACAGCGCCTGGTGCCGGCGCTCACCGGTTGCAAGCTGCATGTGATGCTGCCCGACCTGCCGCACCGCTTTGGCTACCATGCCTTTTTGCCCGGCATGGTGGTGGCCGATGTGCTGCGCCAGGCCGGTGTGGCGGTGCAGCTCTACAGCACACCGATGCCGCCCTGGGACGCACCGCTGCTGCCCGACCCGCTGGCGTCGGGCCCGGCGCCGGTCGATCTGCTGTGCCACCTGCCCACCTGCTTTTACGACGCGGCCTTGTTCAGCGCTGAAATCCAGGCCTCGGGCCGGCGCACGCTGGTGCTGCCGTCGCAATTGTTCAACGCGCCGCTCGATGGCCTGCCCAGCGCTGCCATGGTGCCGCCCCAGGTGCTGGCCGCCCGGCTGGATGCCGACACGCTGGCCCGGCTGGAGGCGGTGTTGCAGCGCCTGGCCGAGGTGTTGGGCCAGCATCTGCAGCCGCTGCTGCCGGCCGCCGGGCCACTGGCCGCGCAAGTGCGGGCGCTGGTTGACGGCTACCGCCACAACGCGCTGCTGTACTTCAGCCTGGTGCAGCGTTTCGGCGCCAAGCCACCGGCCACGCTGCTGCTCAGCAACCACGACGGTGGCCTGCACGGCGCGCTGCTGAGCTTTGCCCGCGCCCATGGTGTGCGCACGCTGATGGTGCCGCATGCCAAGGTCTACCCCGATCCGCTGACGAGTTACGGCCACGACATCCAGTGCCTGGGCCACCCGCTGCAGGGTGGTGATGTGCTCGACCTGGACAGCCACCGCATGCCGTATTCAGCCTTGCAGTTCGCGCCACTGCAGTTTGCGGCGCCGCAGCCCAACAGCGTGCGCCCGGAGCCGGCGGCGCCACCGCCTGCACTGCGCACGCTGGGCATCGTGCTCAACGCGGTGTCGCTGAACTGCATGTGCCTGGTCGATGTGCAGGTCTACCTGGCTGGCTTGCAAACCCTGCGCGCCTGGTGCGCTGCCAACGGCGTGGCCTGCCGCATCCGCTGCCGGCCCAACGGCAGCGTGTTCAGCTTGCTGGGCGATGTGCTGAAGATCAGCGACGCTGACCTGGCGCGTGACCAGGACGGCAGCATCGCCAGCTTCGGTCAGGGCTGCGGCCTGGTGCTGGGCTATGACGTGCCCACCAGCGGCATGCTGGACCTGCTGGCTGCCGGCGTGCCGGTGCTGCAAGCGCTGTGCCGGCGCCTGGGCCCGCAGGAATGGCGCAGCCTGGACAGCGCCGTGGTGCCGCAGCTGATGCTCGACAGCGTGCTCGCGCAGCTCGACCGTTGTGTTGCCGACCCGGCAACGCTGCAGGCCCTGGGTCAGCGCCAGGCCGCCCAGACCGCCGAGCGCGCTGCCGCTGCGCTGCCGCTGCGTGCTTATCTGTGAGGTGATGCTTCGAGGTGATCCTTCGAGGTGATACTTCGCTTGACGGTTGAATCACCGGTGGGTGAACGTCAAGTTCCGGCTGGTTATCAACCTCTTGACGAACAGATTGGGCTGATCGGCCCGCCACCTCTTGAGCGCCCGTGCCGGCTTTAGCCTGATGCCCTTGCGCCTGCTGCCGATTGGATCGCGTTGTACCGCGCCATCTGGGAAGAACAGCCCGACCGGCTCAATGCCGACCTGAAGAGCGCCGCGCCCACTTCGACCCCGATAGCCGGTGGAAAAACGCCGTGCAAGACGCCGAAACCCAGGACACCAGGAGAACGACGTGGCAGCAAACAGCAGCGCAAACCAGATCCGACTCACACGTGTCTACAACGCGCCGGTGCGCGCGGTGTGGGACGCGTGGACCATCTCCGAGCAAGTCGAGAAGTGGTGGGGG
Source organism: Burkholderiaceae bacterium (assembly GCA_031398015.1). Lineage (GTDB taxonomy): Bacteria > Pseudomonadota > Gammaproteobacteria > Burkholderiales > Burkholderiaceae_C > Pseudaquabacterium. Next base: position 1,202 of record JANNMP010000013.1, on the reverse strand, counting down.
CCGCGCGGCTTCACGCTGACCACGCACAGCAAGGACCTGCGCGCCGGAGGCGCATGGCGCTACACGATGCATGGTCCAGGCGGCGTGGACTATCCGAACATCGCGACCTACCACGCCGTCGAGCTGCACAAGACGCTTGTCTACGACCACGGCGCCACGGATGACCGCCCGCCGCTCTTCCACGTCACGGCCAGGTTCGCAGAAGCGAACGGCAAGACGACGATGGAGCTGGTCTTCACGCTGCCGTCGCCCGAGGCTGCGGTGCAGATCGCGCTGCACATCAAGCAGGCAGGCGGCAACGCCACCTGGGACCGGCTTGCCGAGCATCTGGAAGAGGCCGCGACAGGCAAGCGGTGCTTCGTCATCAACCGCACGCTGGCTGCCCCAATCACGCGCGTCTTCGCCATGTGGGCCAACCCTGAGCAGCTTGCCAAGTGGCTGCCGCCGCCGGGCACCACGATGCGCTTTCTGCGGCCTGAGATCGCGGTGGGCAAGCGCACGCACTTTGTCATCGAGGGCCCGCACGGCGCCATGCACGTGCAGGCCGTGTATCTCGCCATCGAGCCGCCGCGCCGCATCGTCTACACGCAGCAGTTCACAGACGCGCAAGGGCGGCCCGCACCTGCCCCTGGCGCCGAGACCTGGCCGACAACACTGCTCAACACCGTGTTGTTGACCGAAGAGGCGCCCGGCATGACGCGGGTCACGTTGACAAGCGAAGCGCACGGCGAGGCGACAGCTGCGGAGGTTGAGGCGTTCGTGCGCGAGCGTTCCGGCATGACAGCCGGGTGGACAAGCTCGTTCGATGCGCTTGAGGCGCTTGTGGTCTAGTTTCACGGGGTCACTGGTGGGGCCTTGGCCATGCAACGCCTGGGTGACGCCAGCGAGATTGGCATTGCCATTGCGACTGCCATCGCCTGCTCGCTGCACCCCGCCGGGGCGGGATCCGGCGCGCTGCGGCGAGGTGGCGAAGCTTTGAGCGTCAAGCCTCAAGCGACAAGTCCAACACGCAGCCCATTGCCAATGGCATCGCCGCTGCGCTGCACCGCGCCGGGTCGCGCCCCCGGCAGGCGGTAACTTTCTTGTCGCGACAAGAAAGTCACCAAAGAAACGCCTTCCAAACTGGGCGGACACCAGCCCAGCGGCCGCAACTGCCATGGCGCTGCGCCTCGCCTGTCCGGCTCGAACAGAGGCAGCCGGAC
>JANNMP010000794.1:0-3089 GCA_031398015.1 Burkholderiaceae bacterium | reverse complement strand
GTCTCGGACACGGTCCGGACCAACCAGACCGTCGTCGTCGATGCGGGCAAGATCATCGCCATCGAAAACGGGTTCCGGGCGCCGGCCGCGGGCGATCGCGTGGTCGATCTGAAACAGGGCACGCTGCTGCCGGGCCTGTTCGACATGCATGTGCATCTCACCAGCGAGTACAGCAAGACCTCGGAGATCGAGGGTTACAAGAAGAACGAAGGTGACGTGGCCATCGACGGCGTGGTGTACGCGGAGCGCACCTTGTTAGCCGGCTTCACCACCGTACGGGACCTGGGCGACAGCTACCGCGCGTCGATCCCGCTGCGCAACGCCATCAATGCCGGCAAGGTGCCGGGGCCGCGCATCATCGCGGCGGGAAAGTCCATCGCGAGCACCGGCGGGCATGCCGACCCCACCAACGGCTGGGCCGAGCTGGCCTGGTATGACAGTTTTGATGCACTCAAGGCCGACACCAGTGACCGCGCCCGTGGCCGCATCGTCTTCATCGACCAGCGCACCGAGCGCAGCCGCGACGGTGCCGGCTACGGCCGCGCCGTGCCAGCGCGCTTCGGCAGCGCGGCCGAGGCCGCCCGGCGTGGCGCACTGGCGGTGGTGATCCGCTCGATCGGCACCGGCCAGCAGCGCGTTGCCCACACCGGCGCGATGCGCTACGACGATGACGGCGCGCGCATCCCGGCGCTGGCCGTGTCGGTGCCCGATGCCGACCGCCTGGTGGCGCTGCACGCGGCGCCGCAGCAAGGCCCGCTGCGCCTGCAATTGCAAGTGGCCAACCGCCTGGGCGTGGACGTGACCTCGCACAACGTCATCGCCGAGGTGCCCGGCACCGACCTGGCGGACGAGGTGGTGTTGCTCAGCGCCCACCTCGACAGCTGGGACATGGGCGAAGGCGCGGCCGACAACGCCGCCGGCGTGGCCATCGTCTGCAGCGCAGCGGGGTTGATCGCCGGCGCCGGCTTGAAGCCGCGCCGCACCGTCCGCGTGGTGCTGTTTGCGAATGAAGAAAACGGCTTCGACGGCGCCCATGCCTACAGCCAGCGCTACGCGGCCCAGCGCCACCAGCTGGTCAGCGAAAGTGACTTCGGCGCCGGCGCCATTGATGCGCTGCGCAGCCGGGTGCAGGCCAGCGCGCGGCCCGCCTTCGAGGCCATGGCCGGCGTGCTGGCGCCGCTGGGCATCCCGCTGCAGGACAACAGCGGCACGCCCGGCCCCGACGCCGCGCTGCTGATGCGCCGCCACCGCTGGCCGGCGCTGCAGCTCAGCCAGGACGGCAGCAGCTACTTCGACGTGCACCACACGGCGCACGACACGCTGGACCGGCTGGACACCCGGGCCTTGCCGCAGAACGTGGCGGCCTGGGCCGTGGTGGCCTGGTTGGCGGCACAGTCGCCGCTCAGCTTTTGAGCGCCGTGTGCGGCGTCATCCGCATCATCGGCATGTGAAGCTGGCCTCGCTGCTGGCATCACCGCCGGCGTAACGCGCCACTTGCGGCCACGGGCACAGCGGCCGGCTGAGCGTGGCCGGCAGCGTGCCGGCGCCACGGGCGGTGATGCGCTCGGGCGCCTGGCGCTGCTCCACCCAGCGCACCAGCGCGCCCAGGCCGTCGAAGGCATCGGTGGCCGGGCCGCCGCCGCAATGCGTCATGCCGGGCACGAAGAAGCTGCGCGCAAACAACGCCGCCGCTGCCGCGCCGTGGGCATCGTTCAAGCGGCGCTGGTCGTCGGCCAATTCCAGCGGCGAGAAGATCGGGTCGGCCAGGCCAGAGTCCCGGGGCCAACCGGTGTACAGCGCACCACGGCCGTTGCGTGGGCCGGCCATCACTTGTGCCAACGCGCTGGCGCTGGGCAGGCGCAGCTCAAAGCCGGTGTGCTGCAGCAGGCCGTCGGCGCAGTTGCGCTCGTCGACGCGGCCTTGCAGCACGCAGTGCGCCGGCAGCGGCTCGCCCACCTCCAGGCCGTTGGGCAGCCTGGCGCGCTGGCTGCCGGCGGCCACCAGCGTGGCGCCGGTCAACCGCACCTTGGCCAGCACCGGCACCACCACCACCTGGCAGGCCGCCGCTGCGGCCTCGGCCGACAGCGTGGTGGGACGCGGCAGCGCCGTTGGCGGCGCCCGGCTGGTGCCAGCGCAGGCACCCAGCAGCGCGGCCGCAGTCAACGCGGTGGGCAGCGTGTTTGACAGCGCAGCGGGCAAGCGCCCAGGGCGGGTGCAGCGTGGCATGCGCTGTCCAGCAATCGTGGGTGGGGCCAGGCGCGGCATGATGCGCAGCCGAGCAACGCCCCACCATCCACACTTGCCCAGCCTGGCGGCGGAGAACAACGATGTTGACAAGCAACCCCAACCGCGCCTTCGTCATGGCCGGCCTGGCCACCGTGCTGCTGGCCGGTTGCGCGATCAAGCCGGCAACAAAGCCCGCCGGCCTGGCCTGCAACCAGCTGCCAGCGGCGCTGAAAGACCTGGCGGCGCTGAACATCACCGACACCCGCAACGTGGCCGCTGACGACAAAGGCCACCCTGCCCACTGCCTGGTGTCGGGCAAGCTCAATGAGCGCATGGGCGACGACGGCAAGCGTTATGCCATCGGCTTCGAGATGCGCCTGCCGCAGCCCTGGAACCAGCGCTTCCTGCACCAGACCAACGGCGGCAATGACGGCGTGGTGGTGCCCGCCTTCGGCCCGCAGGCCGCCACCCTGCCCGACGCGCTGGCGCGTGGCTTTGCGGTGCTGTCCAGTGACGCCGGCCACAGCGCCGACGACCCCGCCAACCTGGCCACCGGCCTGGTGCGCGGCAACATGTTCGGCCTGGACCGCCAGGCCCGGCGTGACTACGGCCATGCCGCCACCGACGCGCTGTGGCCGGTGGCCCAAGCGCTGATGCAGCGCCACTACGGCCAGGCGCCGCAGCGCAACTACATGGCTGGCTGCAGCAACGGCGGGCGCCACGGCATGGTGGCGGCCACCCGGCAAGGCGAGCGTTACGACGGCATCCTGGCCAGTGCGCCGGGCTTCAACCTGCCCAAGGCCGCTGTGCAACATGCCTGGGACGTGCAGGCCTGGACCAGCGTCGACACCGACATCCGCCGC
>JANNMP010000782.1:0-2139 GCA_031398015.1 Burkholderiaceae bacterium | reverse complement strand
CGATGGACTACACCATCGTGGTGGCGGCCACGGCGTCTGAATCGGCCGCCATGCAGTACGTGTCGGCCTACTCGGGCTGCACCATGGGCGAGTACTTCCGCGACCGGGGTCAGGACGCGTTGATCGTCTATGACGACCTGTCCAAGCAGGCCGTGGCGTACCGCCAGGTGTCGCTGCTGCTGCGCCGCCCGCCGGGCCGCGAAGCCTTCCCTGGCGACGTGTTTTATCTCCACAGCAGGTTGCTGGAGCGCGCCGCGCGTGTGAACGCCGACTACGTCGAGAAGTTCACCAAGGGTGAAGTCAAGGGCCGCACCGGCTCGCTGACCGCGCTGCCGATCATCGAGACACAAGCCGGTGACGTGTCGGCGTTTGTGCCCACCAACGTGATCTCGATCACCGACGGCCAGATCTTCCTGGAAACCAGTTTGTTCAACAGCGGCATCCGCCCCGCCATCAACGCCGGCATCTCGGTGTCGCGGGTGGGCGGCGCGGCCCAGACCAAGCTGATCAAGAGCCTGTCGGGCGGCATCCGCACTGACCTGGCCCAGTACCGTGAGCTGGCGGCGTTTGCACAGTTTGCGTCTGACCTGGACGACGCCACCCGCAAGCAGCTGGACCGTGGCGCCCGCGTGACCGAGTTGCTCAAGCAGGCCCAGTACAGCCCGCTGCCCATCAGCCTAATGGGCGCCACGCTGTTTGCGGTGAACAAGGGCTTCATGGACACGGTTGAAGTCAAGAAGATCCTGGCGTTCGAACACGGCCTGCACCAGCACCTGAAGAGCAGCCATGCTGCCCTGCTGGCCAAGCTGGAGAACGACCGCGCGATGGACAAGGCGGCCGAGGAAGAACTGACTGCTGCCTGCGCCGCGTTCAAGAAGTCGTTTGCTTGAACCCGCCACCACGGACGAGGAGAAGCCGTCATGGCAGTCGGTAAAGAAATCCGCGGCAAGATCAAGAGCTTCGAGAACACCAAGAAGATCACCAAGGCCATGGAAATGGTCTCGGCGTCGAAGATGCGCAAGGCCCAGGACCGCATGCGTGCGGCGCGGCCCTATGCCGACAAGATCCGCAACATCACGGCCAACCTGTCGCAAGCCAACCCCGAGTACAAGAGCGCCTACATGCGCACGGGCGCCACGTCCAAGGTGACCGGCTTCATCGTCGTCACTGCCGACAAGGGCCTGTGCGGCGGCTTGAACACCAATGTGCTGCGGGCCGTCACCAATGAGTTGCGTGATGTGCAGACCGCCGGTGGCACGGCGCAGGCGGTGGCCATTGGCAACAAGGGCAATACCTTCTTGAACCGCATCGGCGCCAAGGTGGTGAGCCACGCCACCCAGCTGGGTGATGCACCCTTGTTGGAAAAGCTGATCGGCCCGGTCAAGGTGATGCTGGACGCGTTTGTCGACGGCAAGGTCGACAAGGTGCTGCTCTGCTACACCCGCTTCATCAACACCATGAAGCAAGAAGCGGTGATCGAGCAACTGCTGCCCTTGTCGGCCAGCCGGCTGGAGCAGACCGCCGCCGAGAAATCGCAATACGGCTGGGACTACATCTACGAGCCCGACGCCGCCACCGTGATCGACGAGCTGCTCACCCGCTACGTCGAGGCGCTGGTGTTCCAGGCGGTGGCCGAGAACATGGCCTCGGAGCAATCAGCCCGCATGGTGGCCATGAAGGCCGCCACCGAGAACGCCGGCAGCCTGATCGGCGAGTTGAAGCTGGTCTACAACAAGACCCGCCAGGCCGCGATCACCACCGAACTGTCTGAAATCGTCAGCGGCGCCGCCGCCATCAGCGGCTGACCGCCCGCACGCAAACAACACTGTTTGAAGGACTCTCGAAAATGACCCAAGCACAAGGCAAGATCGTGCAGTGCATCGGCGCTGTGGTGGACGTGGAGTTTCCGCGTGACGCCATGCCCCGCGTCTATGACGCGCTCAAGCTCGCCGGCTCGGCACTGACACTGGAAGTGCAGCAGCAGCTGGGCGACGGCATCGTGCGCACCATCGCGCTGGGCTCGTCTGACGGCCTGCGCCGCGGGCTGATGGTCAGCAACACCGGTGCTGCCATCACCGTGCCGGTGGGCAAGGCCACGCTGGGCCGCATCATGGACGTGCTGGGCTCACCCATCGACGA
>JANNMP010000719.1:0-1564 GCA_031398015.1 Burkholderiaceae bacterium | reverse complement strand
GTTCACGCAAACGGGCGATCACCAGGTCCGCAGCTGCATCGGGCGTGTTTTCAACCGTGTTGATCACCAGATCGGCATTTTCAGGGGCCTCGTACGGTGAGCTGATCCCGGTGAAATTGCTGATCTCGCCGCGGCGGGCCTTCTTGTACAGGCCCTTCACATCGCGCGCTTCGGCCACGGCCAGCGGTGTGTCCACGAACACTTCGACAAATTCACCGGCGCCCACCAGGCAACGCGCCATCGCCCGCTCGGCGCGGAACGGCGAGATGAAGGCGGTGATCACGATCAGCCCGGCATCGACCATCAGCCGCGCCAGCTCGGCCACGCGGCGGATGTTCTCCACCCGGTCGGCCTCGGTGAAGCCCAGGTCCTTGCACAGGCCGTGGCGCACGTTGTCGCCGTCGAGCAAGTAGGTGTGGCGGCCCATCGCATGCAGGCGCTTTTCCACCAGGTTGGCGATGGTGCTCTTGCCCGCGCCCGACAGGCCGGTGAACCAGACCACGCCCGGGCGCTGGCCCTTGTGCGCGGCGCGGGCGGCCTTGTCCACGTCCACTGCCTGCAGGTGGATGTTGTGCGACCGACGCAGCGCAAAGCGCAGCATGCCGGCGCCCACCGTGGCATTGCTCAGCCGGTCGATCAGGATGAAGCCACCCATCTCGCGGTTGCTGGCATAGGCGTCAAACGCAATCGGCCGGTCCAGTGCCAGGTTCACTTCACCGATCTCGTTGAGCCCCAGCTGCTTGGCCGCCAGGTGCGCCATGGTGTTCACGTCGACCCGGTACTTGGGCTCGGTGATGGTGGCGTTGACCGTGCGGGTGCCGATCTTCAGCAGGTAGGGCCGGCCGGGGAACATCGGCGCCTCGGCCATCCACACCAGCGTGGCCTCGAACTGGTCGGCCACTTCGGCGGGGTTGTCTGCGCCGCTGATCACATCGCCGCGCGACACGTCCACTTCGTCGGCCAGCGTCAGCGTGACCGACTGGCCGGCCACTGCCAGCGGCAGGTCACCGTCGGCGGTGACGATGCGCGCCACCGTGCTCTCGCGGCCCGAGGGCTGGATGCGCACCCGGTCACCCGGTTTCACCACGCCACCGGCCAGCCGGCCCGCAAAGCCGCGAAAGTCCAGGTCGGGCCGGTTCACCCATTGCACCGGCAGGCGCAGCGGGCCCTGCTGGGCTTGCGCTTCTTCGATGGGCACGGTTTCCAGAAAGCCCATCAGCGTCGGCCCCTGGTACCAGGGTGTGTTCGCGCTGGGCTGCAGCATGTTGTCGCCCTTCAGCGCCGACAGCGGGATCGCGGTGATGTGCTGCAGGCCGATCTGCGCGGCAAAGGCGCGGTAGTCGGCGCAGATGCTGTCGAACACCGCCTGGCTGTGGCCGACCAGGTCCATCTTGTTGACCGCCAGCACCACCTGGCGGATGCCGATCAGGCTGACCAGGCAGCTGTGCCGCCGGGTTTGCGTCAGCACACCCTTGCGCGCATCGATCAGGATCACCGCCACGTCGGCAGTGGACGCGCCGGTGACCATGTTGCGGGTGTACTGCTCGTGGCCCGGTGTGTCGGC
>JANNMP010000680.1:0-3918 GCA_031398015.1 Burkholderiaceae bacterium | reverse complement strand
GGACTGCGGCGATCGACTCAACCAGGCTGCGACTGCGCCGCCATGCCCTGAGGCAGGCTGCGCACCAGTTCGATCAGCAAGCGGGTGGCCTGGCGCATCAGCGGGCTGGGCCGCTTGTGGGCCGACACCGCCAGGCACAGCATGCTGTTCAGGCGTGGCTGCACAAGGGTGCGCACCCACAGCGCATCAGCCCGGCCCGAGGCTGCCACCGCGCTGGCATGCAGCACCGCATGGCCGTAGCCCGCGCACACCAGGTCAATGATGGCGCCGATGCTGCTCACCTCCCAGGCGATGTTCAGCTTCAGCCCGGCCAGCACGGCCTGGGTTTCCAGCAGTTTGCGGATGGCGTGGCCGCGCTCGGGCACGATCAGCGGATGCGCGGGCAGCGCGGCCAATGGCACGGCGGCGCTGGCCGCACCGCTTGTCTCACCGCTTGAACTTGCAAGCGCTCTGGCCTGCGCCGGCGACACCAGGCACAGCGCTTCCTCGATCACCGGCGTGATCTCCAGCGCCGCCTGGGCCTCGGGGTTGTAGAGCAGGCCCACGTCCACCCGGCCGGTGCTGATCCATTCAATGATGTGGCTGGACAAGCCTTCGACCACCGCCAAACGCGCGCGTGGGCAGCGGCGCTGAAAGCCGTCGATCAGCGGCAGTGTCAGCTGGCGGTTCACGCTGGGCGGCAGGCCCACGGTGATGCGGCCCAGCGGCTCGTCACGCCGGCCACCCATGTCGGCCTCGGCCTGGGCCAGCGCCTGCAGCAGGTTGCGGCCATGCGCGTACAGGCGCTCGCCGGCTTCGGTCAGCACCACGCCACGGCCGTTGCGCAGCAGCAAGGTGTCGCGCAGCTCGGTTTCCAGTGCGCGCACCTGGCGGCTCAATGCGCTCTGGGCAATGTCCAGCACCAGCGCGGCCTTGCTGAAGCTGCCCAGCTCGGCCACATGCACAAAGGATTCGAGTTGCTTGAAGTTCATGCTGCGGCGCGTGCTGCAGCGGATTGTCCGGCAGCGGACGCGCCCGGCCCGCCACCGGCTGGATACTGTGCAGATGCACTACCCCACCTCTGCACGCGCGCCGGGCCTGAAACATGACCCGTTCAAGGCCCTGGCCGTGCCACGGCCGATCGGCTGGATCGCCAGCCTCGATGAACACGGCGTGCCCAACTTGGCGCCTTACAGCTTCTTCAATGCGGTCAGCGACCGCCCGCCGATGGTGATGTTCAGCTCGGGCGGCCGCAAAGATTCACTGCGCAACATCCTGGCCACCGGCGAGTTCACCTGCTCGATCGCCAACCAGGCGCTGACCGATGCGATGAACCTGAGCTCAGCCCCGGTGGCGCCAGGCGTCAATGAGTTTGCGCTGGCCGGCCTGGGCGAGGCAGCGTCGATGCTGGTCAAGCCACCGCGTGTGGCGCAGGCACCGGCGGCGTTCGAGTGCAGGCTCTGGCAGACGATCGCCCTGCCCGCCCCAAACACACGCGCTGGCCGCCCGGGCGGGCCGGCACCCGAGGGCTACACCATGGTCATCGGTGAGGTGGTGGCGGTCTACATCGATGACCAGTACGTGCAAGACGGCATTGTCGACACCGGCCGCATGCGCACGCTGGCGCGGCTGGGCTACATGGACTATGCGGTGGTCAGCCCCGAATCGATGTTCACACTGAACCGCCCCACGGCCAGTGCCGACGGCCAGCAGGCCCAACTGCAGCCGGGGCCCTGGGACGGCGTGTACCGCTGACGCACCGCAGCGCCCATGCCCGCCCTGCACCACCACCTGCGTGCCCATGTGCGGCTGGCAGTGGCGGTGGGCGTTGGCCTGGTGCTGGCGCTGCTGCTGCCGGCTGATTGGGCGGCAGTGCAGCGCGCGCTGCTGGGCTGGAACCTGGCCGTCTGGCTGTACCTGGCGATGGCCGCCTGGATGATGGGCCACGCCAGCCACGGCCACCTGCGCCAGGTGGCCGATGCCCAGGCCGACAGCGCCGGCACCGTGCTGGTGCTGGTCAGCGTGGCCTGCATCGTCAGCCTGGGCGGCACGGTGCTGGAACTGGGTGCGGCCAAGGCCGGCGGCAGTGAGCATGCGCTGGCCCACATCGGCCTGGCGGTTGCCACCGTGCTGGGCGCCTGGCTGCTGCTGCCGGTGGTGTTTGCGCTTACCTATGCCAGCCATTACTTCGGGCGCGGCGGCGGTGGGCTGCAGTTTGCGGGCGCCGATGGCGGCTTCAAGCCAGGCTATGCCGATTTTCTGTACCTGTCCTTCACCATTGCCTGCGCCGCGCAGACATCCGATGTGGCCATCACCACACCAGCCATGCGCCGCTTGGTGGCCGTGCACTCTGTGCTGTCGTTCGGCTTCAACACCGCCGTGTTGGCGCTCACCATCAACCTGGCTGCCGGGTTGTTCTAGCAGCGCGGTGGCGCGCAGACGCTTCGGCAGCCATGGCAGTGCACAAGCCGGGCCGCGCAAGTGCATGCGCAGGCCGGCGCAAAATCGAGGCGCTGTTCAACCCCCACCCCCAACCCTTGTTTTTGAGGAGCCTTGCCATGTCCCAGCCCCGTGATGTCTACGTCGTCAGCGCCGCCCGCACCGCCATCGGAACCTTTGGCGGCACGTTGAAGGACACCAGCCCCGCCGATCTGGCCACTGTGGCAGTCAAGGCCGCGCTGCAGCGCTCAGGCGTCGCGCCCGACAGCGTGGGCCACCTGGCGATGGGCACGGTGGTGCTGACCGAGCCGCGCGATTTGTACTTGAGCCGCGTGGCGGCGATGAACGCCGGCTTGCCCAAGGAGACTGCGGCCTTCAACGTCAACCGGCTGTGCGGCTCGGGCCTGCAGGCCATCGTTTCGGCAGCGCAGTCGATCTTGCTGGGCGACTGTGACGTGGCTGTTGGCGCCGGTTGTGAAGTGATGTCACGCGGCGCTTACCTGGTGCCCAGCGCGCGCTTCGGCGCCCGCATGGGTGACAGCCAGATGCTTGACCTGATGGTGGGCGCTCTGCACGACCCGTTCCACAAGATCCACATGGGCATCACGGCCGAGAACGTGGCCGAGCAGTTCGGCATCAGCCGCAGCATGATGGACGAGCTGGCGGTGGAAAGCCACCGCCGTGCTGCGGCAGCCATCGCAGCGGGCCGCTTCAAGGACCAGATCGTGCCGGTGATGGTCAAGAGCCGCAAGGGCGAGCTGGCCTTCGACACCGACGAGCATGTGAAGGCCGACACCAGCATGGACACCCTGGGCAAGATGCGCGCCGCGTTCAAGAAAGACGGCGCGGTGACGGCCGGCAATGCCTCAGGCATCAACGACGCCGCCAGCGCCGTGGTGCTGGCCGCTGGTGACGCGGTGAAGGCGCAGAACCTGAAACCCCTGGCGCGGCTGGTGGGTTATGCCCATGCCGGCGTCGATCCCACCATCATGGGCATCGGCCCGGTGCCGGCCACGCGCAAGCTGCTGGCACGCTGCGGCCTCAAGGTGGCTGATCTGGACGTGATCGAATCGAATGAAGCCTTCGCTGCCCAGGCTTGCGCGGTGGTCAAAGAGCTGGGCCTGGACCCGGCCCGAGTCAACCCCAACGGCTCGGGCATTTCATTGGGCCACCCCATCGGCGCCACCGGCGCCATCATCACCACCAAGGCCATCTACGAGCTGCACCGCACCGGCGGGCGCTATGCGCTGGTGACGATGTGCATTGGTGGTGGGCAAGGCATTGCGGCGGTGTTTGAGCGCTGCTGAGGGAGCGCCGCCCTGCAACGCCCCCGGTCGGAGTTTGGCGCGTGCAAGGCCGGGGCTGGCCTGCGTGGCGGCGCCGGTGCAGCGCCTGGCCCTGCGGGCCAGGTTCCCTGCGGTGCTCGGCACCCGGGGCGGCTGTGATCGCACCGTTGTGCCGCCTTCGCGGCACAACCTCATGCGTTCTCGCCGGTCCGCC
>JANNMP010000672.1:0-3024 GCA_031398015.1 Burkholderiaceae bacterium | reverse complement strand
GTGACGAGATCGCGCGGCGCGCTCGGCGGGGCGGGCGCCGCGCCCGACGCCAACGGCAGCGCCGGGACCCTGATCTTCGACGAGATCGACGCCGGCATCGGCGGCGCGGTGGGCGACACCGTGGGCGCGCTGATGAAGCAGCTCGGCCGCGGCCGCCAGGTGCTGGCCGTCACCCACCTGGCCCAGGTGGCAGCCTGCGCCGATTGGCACTACCTGGTCAGCAAGGCCACCGGTGGCGATGGCAGCACCACCAGCACGGTGGCGGCGGTGGCTGGTGTCGCCCGGGTGGCCGAGGTGGCGCGCATGCTGGGCGGTGAGCGCCTGGGTGGCACCAGCCTGGCACATGCCCAGGCCATGCTGCAGCAAGCCGCTGCGCCTGTGGCAGAGCCGCTGCAGGCCGCCATCCAACGCAAGCGCAGCAAGGCATGAACGCAGCGCCCGCACCTGCGCCCAGCACCGGCCCAGGCCCGGCGGTACGTGAGCTGGTGCTGATCACCGGCATCAGCGGCTCGGGCAAATCAGTGGCGCTGCATGCGCTGGAAGACGCGGGTTATTTCTGCGTCGACAACCTGCCGCCCGAGTTGCTGCGTGAGTACATGGGCCTGGCCCACCCGCGCTACACCGAGCGGGTGGCCATTGCGGTGGACGTGCGCACCGCCCGCTCACTGCCGGTGCTGGTGCCGCTGATCGACGAGTTGCGCGCTGAAGGCATCGCCATCCGCCCGCTGTTCCTCGACGCCAGCACCGACACCCTGGTGCGGCGCTTCTCCGAGACCCGCCGCCCGCACCCGCTCAGCCACCCTGAATCCAGCAGCGGCGGCGGTGGCCAGCATGCGCTGATCGAGGCCATCGAGCTGGAGCGCCTGATGCTGGCCGAGCTGCGCGAGGTGTCCACCATCATCGACACCAGCACGCTGCGCCCGGCCGGCCTGCGCAGCCATGTGCGTGATCTGGTGGCCGCCGCCACCAACCGGCTGACGCTGGTGTTCGAAAGCTTCGCTTTCAAGTACGGCGTGCCGCTGGACGCCGACTATGTGTTCGACGTGCGGGTGCTGCCCAACCCGTATTACGTGCGTGAGTTGCGCGCACTCAGCGGCCGCGATGCGCCGGTGGCACAGTTCCTGGCCGACCAGCCCGAGGCGCTGGAGATGCTGCAGCAGATTGAGACCTTCATGCGCCGCTGGCTGCCGGCGCTGGCCACTGACCAGCGCGGTTATGTCACCGTGGCCATCGGCTGCACCGGCGGCCAGCACCGCTCGGTGTACATGGCCGAGCAGCTGGGCCAGCGCTTTGCCGACCACGGCGCCACGGTGGTGCGCCACCGTGAACTGGACAGCAGCGATTGAACACCGACACCTTGGCGGCAGGCAGCGCCGAGCCTGGCAACTGGGACGCGCTGCCGCTGTTCCCGCTGGGCACGGTGCTGTTTCCGGGCGGGCTGTTGCCGCTGAAGGTGTTCGAGGCGCGTTACCTTGACCTGATCAGCCACTGCCTGCGCACACGCACGCCGTTTGCCGTGGTGCACATCCGCCAGGGCACTGAGCTGCGCGGCGCGGGCGCCGCCAAGACCGTGCTCGACAGCATCGGCGTACTGGCCCATCTGCAAGACGTGGACGCTGAGCAGCCCGGCATCCTGCGGGTGCGCTGTGTGGGCGGGCTGCGGGTGCACCTGGGCGCCACCCAGCAACGCGCCGACGGGCTGTGGCTGGCCGAAGCCACCGCCGGTGTGCCCGATGCCAATGTGCCGATGCCCGCCGAGTTGCAGCCCAGCGCCGCAGCGCTGGCCAAGGCGATCGCGTCATTGGCCGAGCAGGACCACCACCCGTTTCTGACCCCGCACCGCATGGGCGACGCCGGCTGGGTGGCCAACCGCTGGTGCGAAATCCTGCCGATCTCCGGCGCCGCCAAGCAGCGCCTGATGGCGCTGGACGAACCCGTGCTGCGGCTGCAGTTGGTGCACGAATACCTGCAGGGCAAGGGCTTGCTGTAGGCCGGCCGCGCTCTGGCGGCCCGCCAGGCCGCATTCAAGCTGGCGGCCCCGCTTCCAGCCAACGCCGGATCGGCGCCGCCAGGCCCATCGTCAGCGCCGCATCGCGTGCCACCCAGCGCCCGGTGGGCAGCGTGGCCTCGATGGCCTGGCGCCGTGCCGCACCCAGGCGCTGCGGCAGCGGCCAGTGGCAGGGCTTGAGCGTCCAGTCCAGATGGGTCAACACATGCAGCACCGGTGGCAACAGGCGGCCCTCACCCGGCCAATCGGCTGACAGCGCCCACAGGGCAGCGTCGGTGTTGAACTCGGGCAAGCTCCACAGGCCCGCCCACACACCCGACTGCGGCCGCTGCACCAGCCAGACCCGGTCGCCCCAATCCAGCCACAGCAGCAGGTGGGCCCGTTGGCTGCGCTTGAGCTTGCGTGTCTTCACCGGGTAGGCCTCTTGCCGGCCCTGGGCCCGGGCCACGCACAGCGCCGCCAGCGGGCAGGCAGCACACGCTGGCTTGCGTGTGCTGCACAGCGTGGCGCCCAGGTCCATCAGAGCCTGGGTGTAGGCAGCAATGCCGTCGGTTGGCAGCAAGGCCTCGGCCTGCAACCACAGCGCTTTTTCATGCCGCGCTTCGGCCAGATCGGCACCGAAACCCAGGGCCCGTGTCAGCACCCGCTTGGCGTTGCCGTCCAGGATCGCGCAGCGCTCATCAAAACAGAAGGCGGCGATCGCCGCAGCGGTGGACCGTCCGATGCCTGGCAGCGTTGCCAGCGCCTGGCTGCAGCGCGGAAACTGCCCGCCGTGCTGGGCCACCACCACCTGCGCGCAGCGGTGCAAATTGCGCGCGCGGCTGTAGTAGCCCAGGCCGCTCCACAGCGCCAGCACATCGTCCTGGCTGGCTGCGGCCAGCGCCGCCACATCGGGGAAGCGGTCCAGAAACCGCTGCCAGTAGCCCAGCACCACGCTGACCTGGGTCTGCTGCAGCATGATCTCCGACAGCCAGACGCGGTACGGATCGCGCGTGCCCTGCCACGGCAGCGCATGG
>JANNMP010000636.1:0-9435 GCA_031398015.1 Burkholderiaceae bacterium | reverse complement strand
CCGCGAGAGCGCCCTGGGCGCCGGCGCCAGTGATGTCTACCTGATCGAAGAACCGATGGCCGCCGCCATCGGCGCCGGCCTGCCGGTGAGCGAGGCCTCGGGCTCGATGGTGGTGGACATCGGCGGCGGCACCACCGAGGTGGGCGTGATCAGCCTGGGCGGCATGGTCTACAAGGGCTCGGTCCGCGTGGGCGGCGACAAGTTCGACGAAGCCATCATCATCTACATCCGCCGCAACTACGGCATGTTGATCGGCGAGCCCACCGCCGAGATGATCAAGAAGAACATCGGCTCAGCCTTCCCCGGCAGCGAGGTCAAGGAAATCGAAGTCAAGGGCCGCAACCTGGCTGAAGGCGTGCCACGCAGCTTCACCATCAGCAGCAACGAGATTCTCGAAGCGCTGACCGACCCACTGAACCAGATCGTCAGTGCGGTGAAAAACGCGCTGGAGCAGACGCCACCCGAACTGGGCGCCGACATTGCCGAGCGCGGCATGATGCTGACCGGCGGCGGCGCCCTGCTGCGTGACCTGGACCGCCTGCTGGCCGAAGAAACCGGCCTGCCGGTGCTGGTGGCCGAAGACCCGCTGACCTGCGTGGTGCGTGGCTGCGGCATGGCGCTGGAGCGCATGGAAGGCCGCGGCTCGATCTTCACTTCGGAGTGAGCGGCCGCCAGGCCGGCTTGCCAACCGGGCAGTGCGGCTTGCCGTTGACCCGCCATGACCCTGGGCACGATCGACCGCACGCCGCCGCCGTTCTTCCGGCAAGGCCCGTCGGCACTGACCAAGCTGGCGCTGTTCTCGGCGCTGGCAGTGTTCTTGATGGCCGCCGACACCCGCTGGCGGCTGACGTTGCCGCTGCGCTCGGCGGTGGCCACCGCGCTGCTGCCGTTGCAGCAAAGCCTGCTGGTGCCAGTGGCGTTGATCGACAACGGAATGCAGTACCTGCAGGGCATCAAGGACGCCCAGGGCCGCGAGGCCGCTGCCCGCGCCCAGCTGGCCCGGCAGAGCGAGCGCGCCGCCCGCACCGAGCAGCTGGCGGCCGAAAACGCCCGCCTGCGCGCGCTGCTGGATTTGCAGCCCACGCTGCAGGTGCGGTCGCTGGCGGCCGAGCTGCTGTACGAAGCCGGTGACCCGTACTCGCGCAAGATCTTCATCAACCGCGGTGCCCGCCAGGGTGTGGTGGCTGGCTCGCCGGTGCTCAATGAAGCCGGCGTGCTGGGTCAGGTGACCGAGGTCTACCCGCTGTCGGCGGTGGTCACGTTGCTGACCGACCGCGACGCGGCCATCCCCGTGCTCAACACCCGCACCCAGCAGCGGGGCGCGGCCTTTGGCGGCGCTGACGGCGGCAGCGCGATGGAGCTGCGCTTCATGGCCGGCAATGCCGATGTGCAAGTGGGCGATGCGCTGGCGACCAGCGGCGTCGATGGTGTCTACCCACCCGGCCTGCCGGTGGCCAGGGTGGCGCGGGTGGACCGCCGCAGCGACGCCGGTTTTGCCGGCATCGTGCTGGCGCCGGTGGCGACGCTGGACAACCTGCGCCACTTGCTGGTGCTGGAGCCGCTGGCGCTGCAGATGCCGCCGCGGCCGGTGGCTGCAGCGGCGTCGGCGGCGCCCGCCGGCAAACCGGGCCGCAGCGCCAGTGCCACCGGCCGGCCCGGCAGCATCGCCAACAGCAGCGCCGCCAGAGAGGGCCAGCGCCGATGATCATGGCCCGTGGCACTGACCAGCTGCTGCTGCCGGTCAACCCCATCTTCATCGGCATCACGCTGCTGGGCGCGCTGCTGCTGGAGATGCTGCCCGGCGGGCGCCACCCGGCCGCGCCCGACCTGCTGGCCCTGGTGCTGGTGTTCTGGAACGTGCACCAGCCGCGCCGGGTGGGCGTGGGCCTGGCATTTGCGTTTGGCCTGGTGGTCGACATCCACGAAGGCGCGGTGCTCGGCCAGCATGCGCTGGCCTACACGCTGTTGAGCTACCTGGCGATCACCGTGCACCGGCGTGTGCTGTGGTTCAGCCTGCCGGCGCAGGCGCTGCATGTGCTGCCGGTGTTTTTTGCCGGCCATGCGGTGGCCATGCTGGCGCGGCTGGCCGCCGGCGGCATGTTCCCCGGCTGGATGGTGCTGGGCGCGCCGCTGTTCGAGGCGCTGCTGTGGCCGCTGGTGGTGCTGCTGCTGCTGGCGCCGCAGCGCCGCGCGCCTGATCCGGACAAGAATCGTCCTTTGTGATGGCCAGGCAGTCGGCATGACGGAGTTGAAGGATCTGGAGCGCGACCTCGACCGGTTCAACACCCGGCTGCTGGTGGCGGCGCTGTTTGTGCTGCTGTGCTTCGGCCTGCTGGGCTGGCGCCTGGTGGTGCTGCAGGTGCTGCGCCATGAAGAGTTGGCGCTGCAGGCCGAGGCCAACCGCATTGCGGTGCTGCCGGTGGTGCCCAACCGTGGCCTGATCGTCGTCCGCAACGGCGTGGTGCTGGCCACCAATTACTCGGCCTATACGCTGGAGATCACGCCCTCGCGGGTGGTGGGCGACACCGAGGCGCTGATCGACGGCCTGGCCCAGGTGCTGATGATCGAGCCCCGCGACCGCCGCCGCTTCAAGCGCCTGCAGGATGAGAGCAAGCGCTTTGAGTCGCTGCCCATCCGCACCAAGCTCAGTGACGAGGAAGTGGCGCGCTTCATGGCCCAGCGCTACCGCTTCCCCGGTGCGGACGTGCGCGCGCGGCTGTTCCGCAGCTACCCGGCGGGCGAAGTCGGCAGCCACTTGATCGGCTACATCGGCCGCATCAACACCGCCGAGAAAAAGGCCATGGAGGATTGGGACGACGAACTGCTGGCCAACTACCGCGGCACCGACGTGATCGGCAAGCTGGGCCTGGAGCAGCGCTACGAACAAGTGCTGCATGGCACCACCGGTTTTGAAGAGGTGGAAACCTCAGCCGGCGGCCGCGCGGTGCGGCGCCTGAAGACCCACCCCGCCACACCCGGCAACACCCTGGTGCTGTCGATCGACATCAAGCTGCAGGCGCTGGTGGAGCAGCTGTTTGGCGACCGGCGCGGCGCGCTGGTGGCCATCGACCCGCGCAACGGCGAGGTGCTGGCGTTTGTCAGCAAGCCCAGCTTCGACCCCAACCTGTTCGTCGATGGCATCGACGTGGAAAACTGGCGCGCACTCAACGAGAGCATCGACAAACCGCTGCTCAACCGCGCGCTGCGTGGCACCTACCCACCGGGCAGCACCTTCAAGCCGTTCATGGCGATGGCCGCGCTGACCAGCGGCAAGCGCGGGCCCGGCACCATCGTGCACGACGGTGGCAGCTTCAACTTCGGTGGCCATGTCTTCCGCAGCCATGGTGACCACGGCCTGGGGCCGGTGGACATGCGCAGGTCGATCGTGCAATCCAGCAACGTGTACTACTACTCGCTGGCCAACGAGATGGGTGTGGACCTGATGCATGCCCAACTGCTGCCCTTCGGCTTTGGCCGCAAGACCGACATCGACCTGGACGGCGAAGTGACCGGCCTGCTGCCCAGCACCGCCTGGAAGAAGCGCGCCTACAAGAAGCCCGAGCAGCAGAAGTGGTATGCCGGCGAGACCATCTCGCTGGGCATCGGCCAGGGCTACAACAACTTCACCATGCTGCAGATGGCCAGCGCCACCGCCACCCTGGTGGCCGGTGGCCAGCGCTTCGAGCCGCGCCTGGTGCGCGAGGTTCGCAATGTGGTCACCCAGCAGGCCACGCCGGTGGCCGGCCAGGCGCTGGCAGCGCTGCCGTTCAAGCCTGAGCATGTGGCGCTGGTGATGGGCGCGATGCACGGCGTCACGCAAGAGGGCACATCCACCCGGGTGTTTGCCGGTGCGCCCTACAAGAGCGGCGGCAAGACCGGCACCGCGCAGGCGGTGGGCGTGCGTGCCAACGAGAAGTACAACGCGGCGCGGCTGACGGAGTTCCAGCGCGACCATTCGCTCTACATCGCCTTCGCACCGCTGGACGCACCCAGCGTGGCGCTGGCGGTGGTGGTGGAGAACGCCGGCTTTGGTGCGGCGGCGGCTGCCCCCATCGCGCGCCGGGTGTTCGACTACCTGATCCATGGCCAGTGGCCCAGCGACGAGGACATGGCCGCCACCCGCGAGGGCCGCAGTGTGGCGCCCAGCGGCACACCGCGCCGCGCCGATGACGTGCCGTGGGCCGAGCTGGGCCTGCCGGCGCTGGCCACGTTGGGCCAACCCGAGCGCCAGACCACGGCGCTGGCCACACCACCGTCGCCTGCAGCCAGGCCCAGGCCATGACTGCCCTGGTCGAGCGCCCCTCGCTGTGGCAGCGCGCCCGGCCGGTCATCACCGGCTTCGACGGCCCGTTGCTGCTGGTGGTGCTGGCACTGGCCGCGCTCGGCATGGTGACCATGTACTCGGTGGGCTTTGACCACGGCAGCCGCTTTGCCGACCACGGCCGCAACATGCTGCTGGCGGCAGCGCTGATGTTCATCGTCGCCCAGGTGCCGCCGCAGCGGCTGATGGCCGTGGCGGTGCCGCTGTACACCGTGGGCGTGGCGCTGCTGGTGGCCACCGCGCTGTTCGGCATCACCAAAAAGGGCGCAACACGCTGGCTGAATGTGGGCGTGGTGATCCAGCCCAGTGAGCTGCTGAAACTGGCCACGCCGCTGATGCTGGCCTGGTGGTTTCAGAAGTGTGAAAGCCGGCGCGAAGGCCAGCTGCGCTGGACCGACTTCAGCGTGGCAGCGCTGCTGCTGCTGCTGCCGGTGGCGCTGGTGGCCAAGCAGCCTGACCTGGGCACGGCGCTGCTGGTGGCCGCCGGCGGGCTGTATGTGATCTTTTTTGCCGGCTTGTCATGGCGGCTGATCACGCCGCTGTTGCTGGCCGCCACGCTGGGGCTGGCGGCCATCGTGTGGAGCAGTGAAACGCTGTGCCAGCCCAGCGTGGACTGGCAGGTGCTGCGTGACTACCAGAAGCAGCGCGTCTGCACCCTGCTCGACCCCACGCGTGACCCGCTGGGCAAGGGCTTTCACATCATCCAGGGCATGATCGCCATCGGCTCGGGCGGGCTCACCGGCAAGGGCTTCATGAGCGGCACCCAGACACACCTGGAATTCATCCCCGAGCGCACCACCGATTTCATCTTCGCCGCGTTTGCCGAAGAGTTCGGCATGGCCGGCGTGGCCGCGCTGGTGCTGGGTTTTGCAGTGCTGATCCTGCGCGGGCTGTGGATCGCGGCGTCGGCACCCACCGTGTTCTCACGCCTGCTGGCCGGTGCACTGAGCCTGAGCTTCTTCACCTACGCCTTTGTCAACATGGGCATGGTCAGCGGCATCCTGCCGGTGGTGGGCGTGCCGCTGCCCTTCATCAGCTACGGCGGCACGGCCATGGTGACGCTGGGTGTGGCGCTGGGCATGTTGATGGCAACGGGCCGCGCGCGCGCGCTGATGCAGCGATGAGCGGCGACACAGCCTTGTGCCCCAGGCCGGTGGCCGTGGTCGGCATCGGCAACATGGGGCTGGCGATGGCCCTGCGCTTGCGCGATGCCGGCCAGGCGGTGCGGGTGTTTGACATCGACACCGGCCGCCACGCGCTGGCCGAGGCTGCCGGCGCGGTGGCCGCTGCCTCAGCGACGGGCGCTGCGGCTGGCTGCGCGCTGCTGATCGTGGCGGTGGTCGATGCCGCGCAGACCGAGGCCGTGCTGTTTGGTGCGGCTGGTGCCGCCGCTGCCTTGCCAGCCGGCGCTGCGGTGCTGCTGTGCCCCACCATCGGCCCGGCCGATGTCGAGCGCTTCGCGGCCCGGCTGGCCGGCATGGGCCTGGCCTGCCTGGACGCGCCGATGTCGGGTGGCCCGCTGCGTGCGCGGGACGGCAGCATGGCGCTGATGGTGGCCGCTGACCCGGCTGCCTGGCAGGCCCAGCAGCCGCTGCTGCGCCATCTGGCGGCGCAGCTGTTCCATGTCGGCGTGCGCCCGGGTGACGGCGCCCGCACCAAGCTGGTCAACAACCTGCTGGCCAGCGTCAACCTGGCGGCCGCGGCCGAGGCCATCGCGCTGGCCCAGCGGCTGGGGCTGGACGCGGCGCTGACGCTGGCGGTGATCAACCAGTCCAGCGGCCAGAGCTGGATCGGCGCCGACCGCATGGCGCGCGCGCTGGCCGGTGACGTTGCGGTGCGTGCCCACACCGCGCTGCTGGCCAAGGATTCGGCGCTGGCGCTGGCCATGGCGGCGCAGCTCGGCATCACGCCCGTGCTGGGCACGCAGGCAGCGGCGCAGTTCCAGGCGGCGCTGGCAGCGGGTGATGGCAGCGCCGACGACGCCCACTTGCTCAGCCTGGTGCAGCGCCAGTTTGCCCAGGCGGGCGCTGCGGCAGCGGCTCAGCCGGCGCCGGGTCCAGCGCAAAGCGCACCGTGATCAGCGCGCCCGGGCCGCTGCCGGGCACGCCAGTGGCGCTGCGCGGGCGCGCATCGGCCAGCGTCAGCGCAGCGCCGTGCTGCAACACGATCTGATTGACGATGGCCAGGCCCAGGCCGCTGCCATCCACATTGCTGCCCAGCACGCGGTAGAACGGCTGCAGCACCAGCGCGCGCTCAGCCTCGGGGATGCCGGGGCCGGTGTCTTCGACCTGCAGCACCACCACCTGGCCAAACGGGTCGTGCACCACCCGCGCTGTCACCGTGCCGCCGGCCGGGGTGTATTGCAGCGCGTTGTCCACCAGGTTGCGCACCAGCTCGCGCACCAGCGTGGGCTGGCCGAGCAACCTGCCCGTCTCCTGACCCGCCTTTTGGCCCATCACCCGGCCCTGCAGCGGCTGGCCGTCGGCGGGGCCTTCGTAGCCCAGGTCAATGCGCTTGTCCATGGCCTTGGGCACGAAATCACGCACCGTCTCACGTGCCAGCGCCGCCAGGTCCACCAGCTCGGGTGGGCGGGCCTGGGTCTTGGCCTCGGCACGGGCCAGGGCCAGCAGCTGGTTGACCATGTGCGCCGCACGCTCGGTGCTGTGGGCAATGTGCTGCAGGCTTTGCTTGAGCGCCTTCGGGTCTTGCTGGCCGGCGTCGATCTCGCGCTGCGCCAGCTCGGCCTGCATGCGCAGGCCCGCCAGCGGGGTTTTCAGCTGGTGCGCGGCGTCGGCCAGAAAGTGCTTCTGCGCCGCCATCGACTGGTCCAGTCGGCCCAGCAGGTCATTGATCGCGCCCACCAGCGGTGCCACTTCTTCGGGCACGTCGCGCTCGGCAATCGGGCTCAGGTCATGGCTTTCACGCAGGCGGATGCGCTGCTGCAGCTCGTTCAACGGCTTGATGCCGCGCGCCAGCGCAAACCACACCAGCAGCACGGCCAGCGGCAGCACCACGAACTGCGGCACGATCACGCCCTTGATGATCTCGGTGGCCAGGCGGGCGCGTTTGTCCAGCGTCTCGGCCACTTGCACCAGCGGCGCCACTTCACCGGCCAGGCCAGTGGCCGGCAGCCACAGATAGGCCACCCGCACCGCGTCGGCCTGCACTTCATCGTCACGGTACTTCAGCGCCTGGGCGGCGGCGGCGGGCTCGTCGGGCACCGGCAGGCTGCGGTCACCGGCAATGAATTCGCCGCGCGCGCCCAGCACCTGGAAGTAGACCTTGTCGGCATCGTCGGCGCGCAGCACTTCGGCGGCCACCTCGGGCAGGCGCAGCCGGGTGGTGCTGGGCGTGCCGGCGCTGCCAGGCACCACCACCACCTGGCGGGCGATGGTGCGCGCCATCTCGGCCAAGTCGCGGTCAAACGGCCGGCTGGCAATGTTTTGCGCCACCAGCCAGGTCAGTGCCACGCTCATCGGCCACAGCAGCAGCAGCGGCGCCAGCATCCAGTCAAGGATTTCACCGAACAGCGAGCGTTGCTCACGCGTGGTCTTGGCGTCCATGGTCGGCGCTGGGGCAATCAAGGCGCTGGGGGACGCCAGGCGCTGGGGAATGTCCGGCGCCACGGCGGTGATCAGGACTGGATTTTTTCGAGGCAATATCCCAGGCCACGCACCGTGGCGATGCGGATCGGGCCTTGCTCGATCTTCTTGCGCAGGCGGTGGATGTAGACCTCGATGGCGTTGTTGCTCACCTCTTCACCCCACTCGCACAGGCGCTCGACCAGTTGATCCTTGCTGACCAGGCGGCCGGCGCGCTGCAGCAGCACTTCCAGCAAGCTCAGCTCACGCGCCGACAGCTCGATCATCTGGTCGCTGATGTAGGCCACCCGGCCGGTGGCGTCGAAGGTCAGCGGGCCGTGCTTGATCATGCTGCTGGCCGTGCCCAGGCCACGGCGGGTCAGTGCGCGCACCCGCGCCTCCAGCTCCTGCAGTGAAAACGGCTTGGCCATGTAGTCGTCGGCGCCCAGGTCGAGCCCCTTCACACGCTGCTCCACGCTGTCGGCGGCGGTGAGGATCAGCACCGGCACCGACGAGCCCCGCGCGCGCAGCTTGCGCAGCACCTCGAAGCCATGCAATTTGGGCAGGCCCAGGTCGAGGATCAGGCAATCGAACTCGTGCGACGCCAGCGCCGCATCGGCCTCGCTGCCGCTGCCCACACGGTCGACTGCATAGCCCGAGGCACGCAGCGCCCGCAGCAGGCCATCGGCCAGCACCTGGTCGTCTTCGGCAATCAGAATGCGCATGCGCTGTCTCCGGCTGTGCGGCGCCCTCGGACGGGGGGCCTGCAACAATCAACAATTCTAGGCAGCGCCCCAGACCGGCTGCCGCCGCTTCACACCATCTCCCACCGTTGGGGGAGGTGGCGCAAATGCCGCCTGGGCTACTGTACAAACATCCAGCTACTCAGCATAATCGGCTCCCAACACCAGGAGAGCCCCATGGACGCACCCGTGAAAGCCTTGAACACCGAAAAAGCCAAGGCGCTGGCTGCCGCGCTGATGCAGATTGAAAAGCAGTTCGGCAAGGGCTCGATCATGCGCCTGGGTGACGGCGAGGTGGTCGAGGCGATCGAGGTCGTCTCCACCGGCTCGCTGGGCCTGGACATCGCCCTCGGCGTGGGCGGCCTGCCGCGAGGCCGGGTGGTCGAGATCTACGGCCCTGAGTCGTCGGGCAAGACCACGCTCACCCTGCAAGTGGTGGCGCAGATGCAGAAGATGGGTGGCACGGCAGCCTTCATCGACGCCGAGCACGCGCTGGACACCGGTTATGCACAAAAGCTCGGCGTCAACCTGCAAGAGCTGCTGATCAGCCAGCCCGACACCGGTGAACAGGCGCTGGAAATCGTTGATGCCCTGGTGCGCTCGGGCTCGGTTGATCTGATCATCATCGATTCAGTGGCCGCGCTCACGCCCAAGGCCGAGCTGGAAGGCGAGATGGGCGATTCACTGCCCGGCCTGCAGGCCAGGCTGATGAGCCAGGCGCTGCGCAAGCTCACCGGCGCGGTCAAGAAGACCAACACCATGGTGGTCTTCATCAACCAGATCCGCATGA
>JANNMP010000618.1:0-17391 GCA_031398015.1 Burkholderiaceae bacterium | reverse complement strand
CCGGCGGCCATGGCTGCTGGGGCGTGAGCGCACCACCAGCCAGTGCCGGCTGTCCAGGCCGCACTGCGCCAGCGCCCAGGCGCTGAGCGAGGCCGGCGGGTCGAACAGCATCACGCAACGGCCGGTGGTGGTGGTGCCGGCGGTGGCCACACCGCTGCCAAGCGGCATCAAGGCCGGCGCCAGCAGCCGCAGCTCACCAATGCCCGGCTGCGCCAGCAGCAGCTCGGTGAGCACGCCATGCGGCCAACCGCCGCCGGGCAGCTGGGCGTCCAGCGCGGCAAAGCCGCTGGGCCGGGTGCTGATGGCGCCGCCACCCAGCTGGCTGGCGCGCCACACCGCCGGGTGCAGTGCGGCAGCCATGCCGGGCGGCTGGTTCGGGTCAGCCAGCGCTGCTGGTGGCGCCGCGCCAGCGCTGACCGGAGCCGGCACCTGCGGGTCGTGCAGGGCCGGGCCAGGCGCTTCAGGCGCATCGGCCTGAAGGGCATCGGCAAAGTCGAACAGGGGCAGCGACAGGTTCACAGCGTGACTGTACTTATATACAGTGTTGTCAGCAAGCCGCGCGCCCCCCCGCACACCCCCTCAGCCCGGGCCTGCGCAGCGTGCACCGGATAATCCGCCACCCATCCGGCCCTCTGGCGCCCCGCGCCGCCCATGCCCAGCCTGCTGCAACGCCTAACCCGCATCACGCCCTACTTCCGCCACAGCCGGCTGGCGGTGGCGGTGGCGTTTGCGGCGTCGCTGGTGGGCGCACTCACCGAGCCGCTGATCCCGGCGATGTTCAAGCCGCTGCTTGACCAGGGTTTCTCGGCCGGCGCGCTGCCGCTGTGGCTGGTGCCGGTGGCCATCATCGGCGTGTTTGCGCTGCGTGGCGTGGCCGGCTTCATCGCGCAATACGCGCTGGCCTGGGCCGCCCACCGGGGTGTGCAAGACCTGCGCGAGGCGCTGTTCCAACGCCTGCTCACCGCCCAGCCGGCGCTGTTTGCGCGGCACTCGGCCAGCAGCCTGACCAACACCCTGGTCTATGAGGTGCAAAGCGGCGCGCTGCAGCTGGTCAATTCGGTGCTGATCCTGCTGAAAGACTCGCTCACCCTGCTGGCGCTGCTGGGCTATCTGCTGTGGCTGAACTGGAAGCTGACGCTGTTTGTCGGCGTGCTGTTCCCGGCGGTGGCGCTGCTGATGCGCACGGTCAGCAACCGGCTGCGCCGCCTGGCGCTGGAGGGCCAGGACGCCACCGACAGCCTGGCCTATGTGGTCGAAGAAAACGTGCTGGCCTGGCGCATCGTGCGCCTGCATGGCGCAGCGCCCGCCCAGGCCCAACGCTTCGAGCGCCATGCGCTGACGCTGCGCCGGGTGCTGCTGAAAGCCGCTGCGTCCAGCGGCGTGATGACCCCGCTGACCCAGCTGTTCACCGCCATGGCGCTGTCGGCGGTGATCGTGGTGGCGCTGTGGCAGAGCAGCGCCACCGGCAGCACGGTGGGCGGCTTCGTCGCCTTCATCACCGCCATGCTGATGCTGGTGGAGCCGGTCATGCATTTGTCTGACGTGATGGCGCCGATCACCCGTGGCCTGGCCGCCATCGAGCGTGGCCTGGCGCTGCTGGACAGCAGCCCGGCCGAAGTGGGTGGCAGCCACCACAGCGCTGCGGCCGATGCCCCGCCCCAGCGCGCCCAGGGCCGCCTGCAATTGACCGACGTGGTGCTGCGCTACGCCGACGACCAGGCACCAGCGCTCAATGGCCTGACGCTGGCCGTGGCCGCCGGTGAAACGGTGGCGCTGGTGGGCCCGTCGGGCGCCGGCAAATCGTCGCTGATCAACCTGCTGCCACGTTTTGTGGCGCCCACCTCGGGCCAGATCACACTTGACGGCGTGGCCCTGGCCGATTGGCATGTCGACGCGCTGCGCCGGCAGTTTGCGCTGGTCAGCCAGGACGTGGTGATGTTCAACGACAGCATCGCGGCCAATGTGGCGCTGGGGGATGTGGACCCAGCCCATGCCGACAGCACCAACCCGGCGCGCGTGCGCGCCGCGCTGGCCGGCGCCAACTTGCTGGACTTTGTCGACAGCCTGCCACAGGGCGCGGCCACCGTCATCGGCCACAACGGCAGCCAGCTGTCGGGTGGCCAGCGCCAGCGCCTGGCGATTGCCCGCGCGCTGTACAAAGACGCGCCGATCCTGATCCTCGACGAAGCCACCTCGGCGCTGGACAGTGAAAGTGAACGCGCGGTGCAGACCGCGCTGGACGCGCTGATGCGCGGCCGCACCACGCTGATCATTGCCCACCGCCTGTCCACCATCGAGCATGCCGACCGCATCGTGGTGCTGGACGGCGGCCGGGTGGTCGAACAAGGGCCCCACGCCAAGCTGCTGGCCGCCGGCGGGCTGTATGCGCGCCTGCACGCCATGCAATTCCGAACCTGAAGGAGAACACCGATGTCCGCTGCCATCAGCCGTTATCCCGTGCCCGAGCTCAAGAACCTGCCCGACGACCTGCGTGAACGCATGCTGGCGGTGCAGGAGAAGGCCGGCTTCGTGCCCAATGTGTTCCTGGCGCTGGCCCACCGCCCGGCCGAGTGGCGCGCCTTCATGGCCTACCACGACGCGCTGCTGATCAAGGACACCGGCAGCCTGAGCAAGGGCGAGCGCGAAATGATCATCGTTGCCACCTCGGCCGCCAACCAGTGCCTGTACTGCGTGGTGGCGCATGGGGCGATCTTGCGCATCTACGAAAAGCAGCCGCTGATTGCCGACCAGCTGGCCACCAATTACCGCAAAGCCGACATCACGCCGCGCCAGCGCGCGATGCTCGATTTCGCGCTCAAGGTCTGCCAGCAGTCGGCGGCCATTGACGACGCCGACTTTGCCGCGCTGCATGCGCACGGCTTCGACGATGAAGACATCTGGGACATTGCCGCCATCACCGCGTTTTTCGGCTTGAGCAACCGCATGGCCAACCTGACCGGCATGCGGCCGAATGACGAGTTCTTTCTGATGGGGCGTGTGCCCAAGGCCAGCAAACCCGCCGCAGCGTGATGGCGGCGATGCACAACGTTGCCGGGCTGTCGCCGATCATTGCTGGCGCCTGGCGCCTGGCTGAGTGGCAGTGGACAGCACAGCAGCGCCTGGCCTGGATCGAGGCCAACCTGGACATCGGCGTCACCAGCTTCGACCATGCCGACATCTACGGCGGCTACAGCGTCGAGGCGTTGTTCGGCGAGGCGCTGGCGCTGCGCCCGGCGCTGCGCAGCCGTTTGCAACTGGTCAGCAAATGCGGCATCCAGCTGGTCGGCCCGGCGCGCCCTGGTGAACAGTCGCAAACCCAGGTGAAGCACTACGACACCAGCGCCGCGCATGTGCGGGCGTCGGTCGACCGGTCGCTGCAGGCGCTGCGCAGCGACCACCTGGACTTGCTGCTGATCCACCGGCCCGACGCGCTGCAAGACTTTGATGAACTGGCTGAGGTCTTCACCGCGCTGCGCCGTGAAGGCAAGGTGCGGGCCTTCGGTGTCAGCAACTTCGCGCCGCACCAACTGGCGCCGCTGCACCGGCGCTTTGAATTGGCCACCCACCAAGTTGAACTGTCGCCCTTGCAGCGCGGCGTGCTGCACGACGGCACGCTCGACCAGTGCCAGGATTTGGGCCTGCGGCCGATGGTCTGGTCACCGCTGGCCGGCGGCCGCATCTTCACGGCCGACGACGACGCCGCGCGCCGCCTGCGCGCCACACTGGAGGCCATGGCCGCCGAGCGAGGCATCAGCACCACCACGCTGGTGATCGCCTGGGTGCTGCGCCACCCCAGCCAGCCGCTGCCGATCCTGGGCTCACGCCGCATCGGCGTGGCCCAGGATGCAGTGGCGGCGCTGGCGGTGCAGCTCGACGCCCAGGCCTGGTGGCGCATCTGGACAGCGGCCGCCGGCCACGACGTGCCCTGATCGTGCGGCCGTCACCGCACAGCCGTTGCCGCCCGCCAGGCCAGCGGCAGCGCCGCCAGCGACACCACCAGGCCCAGCAGCGCAGCCGCGCGCCAGCCACCGGCTTGCACGCAGGTGGCCATCAGCGGCGGCCCCAGCAGTGAGCCCGATGCGCCGCACTGCGTCAGCAGGCCGTTGGCCCGCACCAACTGGCCGGGCGCGCTGGCCAGCCGGGGCAGCAGCGCAAAGGCCAGGCTGGCAAACACGCCGCCCAGCAAGTTGACCAGCACCGCCAGCGCCACCGCCACCGGTGCGGCCGGTGCGGTGGTGAAGACGCCGAACAGCAGCAGCGCCGGCACGGCCAGCGCCCAGACCATCGGCCAGCGCCAATGCTGGCCATGGCGCAGCAACAGCGCCGCCAGCGCGCTGCCGCCCACGGCCGAGACAGCGGCAACCGCCGTCCAGCGCCCGGCGGCCGCCGCATCCAGCGCGGCCTGCTGCACCAGCAATGTCGGCAACAGGCCCAGCACACCCACGGCAAACAGCGCAAAGCCGCCAAAGCTCAATGCCAGGCAGCGCAGCGCCGGGCTCAGGCGCACGGGCGCTGTGGCCAGGCCAGCGCCAGCGGCCGGCACCGGCGCATCAGCCACCGGCAGGCGCACGCGCCAGACCAGCAGCCACAGCAGCAAGGCCAGCACAGCACCAGCGGCGGCCGCGCCGCGCCAGCCGATGGCCACTGCCGCCGCCGCGCTGCCCCAGGCGCCCAGTGCCAGGCCCACCGGCACAAAGGTGCTCCACAAGGTCATGGCCAGCGCCTGCGGCTGGCCACCGGCGGCGCCGGCATGGCGGGCGATCAGCACCGGCGCGCAGACCACCACACCCAGGTAGCCGGCAGCCTCCAGCAGACGCCAGAGCACCAGCCCCGCCGCGCCCTGGGCCAGCGCGCCGCCCAGGCCGGCCACCGCCAGCGCGGCCACGCCCCAGCGCAGGCAGCGCGCCAGGCCCAGGCGCTGTGTCAGCGCACCGGCGGCCAGGCCCAGCGTGGCACCACCCAGCTCGATCAGCGAGACCAGCAGGGCCAGCAGCGGCAGCGCCAGGCCCAGGTCAGCGGCCAGCAGCGGCGCCAGCGCCGCCAGCTTGCCCAGCTGGGCGGCGGCCAGCAGGCCGCAGGCGTAGAGCAGCAGCACCAGCGGCCAGGGTGATGCGGCGTTGCCTGAGGCAGCAGGCGCACCGGGCAGCGCCATCAGCCGTACACCGCCAGCGCGGCAGCCAGGCGCTGGCGCACCGCCGTGCGCAAGCTGGGCGGCGCCAGCACCTGCACTTGCGCGCCCTGGCGCAGGATGTCCATCAGCAGCTCGGTCTCGTCCACATAAGGCAGGCTCAGCTCCCAGCTGCCATCGTCCAGCCAACGGCCCTGCTGCGCCGGGTGCCATTCTTCGCGGCTGATCCAGCGTGCGGCTTCGGGGCTGAAGCGCAGCAGTGCCTGCTGGCGGGTGCCGCCGGCAAAGATGCCGTAGCCGGCGTCCATCTCGGCTTGCACCTGGCGCAGCGCCAGGTCTTTGGCGCGCACGTCCAGCACCCGCGCATCCTGCACGGCGTCGAGGGCAAAGCGCAGCAGGCGCTCGCGGCTGTGGCACCAGGCGTCCAGATACCAGGTGTTGCGGTAGTGCACCAGGCGCTGCGGTGACACCTCACGCTCGCCCACCGTGCCGCGTGCGCGGGTGAGGTAGCGCATGTGCAGGCGCTGGCGGCGCAGCAGCGCCTCGGCCATGCGCTCGAAGCCCTCGGGCGGCACCGGCCGGCGCAGCGCGCTGACGATCTTCACCCGCTTGACCAGCGCCTTGGCTTCGCTGTCGCCGCCAGGGCCCAGCAGCTCATGGATGCGGCCCAACAGCGGCTGCAGGTGGCGGCTCAGGGTGCCGTCGGCGTCCAGGCCCGACAGCAGCTGGTGGGCCATCAGCAGCGAATACAGCTCGCGCTCACTGAACCACAGGCC
Source organism: Burkholderiaceae bacterium (assembly GCA_031398015.1). Lineage (GTDB taxonomy): Bacteria > Pseudomonadota > Gammaproteobacteria > Burkholderiales > Burkholderiaceae_C > Pseudaquabacterium. The sequence continues at coordinate 11,487 of JANNMP010000618.1, read as the reverse complement.
CGGCAGCTCATGGCGGCTGCTGCGCGCCGCTGCGGCACTGGCCGACGGCGTGGCAAAACGGTAGCCGTTGCTGTTGCGGTCGTATTCGATGGGTGCGCCGAGCTGGTCACGCAGGTATTCCAAGTCGCGTTTGAGCGTGGCCGGCGACACCTCCAGCGCCTGGCGCAGCAGCGCAAAGCTGGCGCTGCCGTGCTGGTGGATCAGTTGCTCGATCTTGTACAGGCGGGCGGTCTTGGGCATGGCCGGCATTTTGTTGCAAGCCGCCATCAGATTATTTTCTGACTGGCTCACGCCATGAGCCACCCAGGGTCGAGACTGTGTCAGCCGGAATGTCCTGGCGCCGCTTGATGAGGAGTTCTGCATGGCCCAAGCCGCATTCGAGTTTTCCCCTTGCCACGAGGCGGCGCCTGCCGCAGCCCCGGCCAACAGCCTGGAAGCCACCGGCTTTGCCATCGGCTGGGACCACGCCCACCACCGCGTCACACCACCGTTGCACCACCTGTCCAGCGCCAACCCGGTGGCCCAGGGCTGGGCCGCTGGCCGCGCCGCGTTCGGCCAGCGCCAGCTGCGCGCCACCGCTGCCGTGCGGCAGTGGCTGGCGCTGCGCCTGCTGGCCTGGCAGCAGGGTGCGGTGTTCGAAGACCAGCAGGTCAACCCCAGTTTTCTGGCGCGCATCGACGTCGACCTGTGCCCCGTCAGGCGCCAGCCGCTGATGCTGGGCCTGCCCCATGCTGGCCAGCTGCCCGACGATGCGGCCGTGCTGCGGCTGAACACGGCGGCGGCCTACGCTGCGGGCAACCTGGCCGTGGTCAGCCACCAAGTGGCGGCCGCTTGCGCCGGCGGCCTGCCGTCAACCCAGCCCGCTGGCCTGGACAGTGCCGCCTGGCAGCGCCTGCAGGTGCTGGCCAGCTTTGCCACGCCGCTGGCGCATGCCCAGGCGGCGTTGCTGCCACTGTGCGTGCTGCCGCCCAACCGGGTGCGGGTGATCAACCCGGTGCAGGCCTTGCAGGTGATGCTGACGCTGCAATTCAGCAGCGCCGGCTATGCACGCCGCCTGCTAGCCCTGGCGGCACTGGTGCCCAGCAGCGATGCCCGCCAGGCGTTCCAGATTTTCATGCACACCCTGCTGGCGCGGCGCCTGTCGGCGGGTGTGGCGCCAGCGCCGCTGCAGTTGCGCCAGGCCATGGAAGACAGCTGGGCCGATGCGCTGGTGCAGCGCCGCTGGCAACGCCTGGCCCAGCGGTTGACGGCGGCCGATTGCGAGTTGTGGCTGCAGCGCGCCCACCAGCGTGGCCTGGTGGTGGGTGGTGGCCGCTGGCTCAGCACCGACGCGGCAGTGGATGGCTGGGCCCTGGCACCGGCGGTGTGCCTGGGCGGTGCGGCAGCGGCCGCTGTTCAGCCCGGGCTGGCGGCAGCCTTGTCTGCCACCGCGCCTGCTGGCATCGGTGGCGCTGTGCCGGCCAGGCCAAGCAAGGCCCGCAACCGTGGCTCGCAGAAGGCCGCCAACTGGGCCGGGCTGACGGCCTGCGGCTCGCGCCAGTAACGCCGGGCCGCGCCGATGTGGGTGGCCAGGCAATCGAGCACTGCCGCGCCAGGGTCGAACTGGCACAGCAGGTTTGCGCCGCGCCACAGCACTGCCGTGGGCTGCTGGCAATGGCCGGCCACCGCCATGGCGCTGGCGATCGACTGCAGCATCACGTCGAAGCGCCAGGTGGCGCGCCAGTGCGCCGGTGCAAACAGGCGGCCGTCATGGCCCTTGTAGGCCAGGCACAACAGGCCGTCGCCATGCGCAAGCACAGCATCCGGCTGGGCCAGCAGGCCGCCGGCGTGGTAGGCCTGGCGCTGGTCAACCGGCGCCAGCAGGCGTGCAGCCGACCCACGCAGGATGGGAATTTGGCGGGCGACGAAGTCACCACGCGCATCCACCTCCACCGGGTCGAAGAAGAACACCCGCACCCGCACGCCAAGAAGGTCGGCCTCGTCGTGCCAGGGCAATGGTGGGGTTGACAACGCTTGGCTTGTCATTGCAGGGCGGCGGTGAGGCGGGGCATGGCATCCGATGCCGCCGGTGCCTGGTGATCGGCGGCATCTGCCGGTGACACGCCTGTGGGTGCGGTGGGCGCTGCCGGCACAGCCTTCGCGCTTGGTGCGGCTGCCGGTGCAGGTCTGGGTGCTGTTGCGGGTGCGGGTGCGGGTGTGGATGCTGTTGCGGGTGCGGGTGCGGCAGACCGTGCGGTCGCCGCTTGCAGCGGCGGCCCCAACTGCAGGAATGCGGTGGCAAATGCCGCGCCCAGGCCCAGGCAGGCCACCAGGCCCTTCAGCGCCAGCAGGTGCAGGCCATCGGCCACGCTGGGCTTGGCAGTGGCGGCGGCGGGCGCGTCGGGCAGCGGCGTTGTGGGCTGCGCATCGGCCGGCGTTTGTACGGGGCTTGCCTCGGCGGCGTCCAGCAGCACCCAGCGCAGCCCGCTCACGCCCTGGGCCGTCAACTGGCTGGCAATCTGCACCTGGATCATGGCGCTGCCGCCTCGGCCATGGCCGGTTCGCGCTGCGTTGCGGCAGCCGGCGGCGCAACAGCGGGCCGACGGTCAGCCACGCTGCCCGTGCGCGGCTGACGCTCGGCTGCCGTGCTGGCCAACGTGGCCCGCACCAGGCTGGCCAAGGCGTCGGGCGCCAAGGCGGCCGGCGCTGCACTGGGCTGGCCCTGCACCAGCAACTGCAGGCCACCACAACCCAGGCCGACAGCGGCACCGTAGGCTGCAAAACACACGGCTGCCCACAATGCATGCGGGCCAGGGGCATACAGCGCCAGGCCGACTGCGGCAAAGCCGCAGGCGCCGCTGGCCGCACCCATCAACAGCGCCAGCAGCAGCCTCAGCATGTCCGGCATCCGGGCGGCAGCACACGGCCACCCCGCAATCGAACACAGGCACGGCAGGGCAACACGGCAGCGACAGTCATGTCTGCGGTTTCGGCCAGCGACTGGTGTTCTTGAGGCGGCTGCGGCTGCCACGGCAGCAGCGCGGGCAGCAACGCACGCTTGCGGCCGCGCGTTGTGCCGACCTGCCTATCATCGGCGCAGCCCGAGCCCGGCAACCCTCTGCCGCCACCGTCTGCCCCCAGCTTTGCCGCCACCGTCTGTCGCCACCTCTGCCGCCACCTCTGCCACCACCCCCTGCCCACCCCACCATGCCCATGCCATCCAACCTGCCCTGGCGCCGGCCGCTGCTGCTGGTGTTGCCGCTGCTGCTGAGCTCAGCCTGCTTCGACGGCCAGGCCCAGCGGGGCGATGCCGCACCGCGCGCCGTGGCCCCACGCGGCGCGCTGGACACCGATGAGCTGGCCCACATCGGCGTGTTCAAGCGGGTGTCGCCCAGCGTGGTGCACATCACCACGCTGGCCACCGAGCGCGACTTCTTCAACCGCGCGGTGCAGCAGGTGCCACGTGGCACCGGCACCGGGTTTGTGTGGGACACCAGCGGCCACATCGTGACCAATTTCCACGTCATCCAGGAAGGCAGCGGCGCGCGGGTGACGCTGTCTGACCAGACCAGTTGGCCGGCCAAGCTGGTGGGTGTGTTTGCCGACCGTGACCTGGCGGTGCTGCGCATCGAGGCACCGGCGGCCAAGCTGCCGCCCATCCCCGTCGGCAGCAGCCGCGACCTGCAGGTGGGGCAGAAGGTCTATGCCATCGGCAACCCCTTCGGCCTGGACCAGACCCTGACCACCGGCATCGTCAGCGCGCTCAACCGCGAGATCGAATCGTTCAACAACCGCAGCATCCGCGGCGTGGTGCAGACCGACGCAGCGATCAACCCCGGCAACTCGGGCGGGCCGCTGCTCGATTCAGCGGGCAGGCTGATCGGCGTGAACACCCAGATCGCCAGCCCCAGCGGCGCCTCGGCCGGCATCGGTTTTGCCATCCCGGTGGACGAGGTCAACCGCGTCGTGCCGCGGCTGATCCGCGACGGCCGCATCACCCGGCCGGCGCTCGGCGTGGGCGCGGCCGGTGAGCAACTGCAGCGCGCGCTGCGCCTGCCCGACGGCGTGGCGCTGGTGCAGGTGAGCCCGGCCGGCCCCGCCGCCAAAGCCGGGCTGTTGGCCTTCAGCCGCGCGCGTGACGGCAGCATCGTGGCCGGTGACGTGATCACCGCGATCAACGACGAGCCGGTGGCCAGCCTGGACGACATGCTCACCGCGCTGGAAAAGCGCCAACCCGGCGAGACCGTGACCCTGGCTGTGTGGCGCGCCGGCAAGGTGCGCAAGGTGCCGGTGGTGCTGGCCAGCGGTGAGTGAGCATGCCAAGCGCAAGCATGCGCGTCAGTTAGCATCCGCCGCGTTTTTCACTCCAAGCGGCGCCACACCATGCAAGTTGTCTGCCTTGACCTGGAAGGGGTGCTGATCCCGGAGATCTGGATCGCCTTTGCCGAGCGCACCGGCATTGCCGACTTTCGCCGCACCACCCGCGACGAGCCCGACTACGACAAGCTGATGCGCTGGCGCCTGGGCCTGCTGCAGCAGCATGGCTTGAAGCTGGCCGACATCCAGGCGGTGATCGGTGGCATGGCGCCGATGGCCGGCGCACTGGCGTTTCTCGACGACCTGCGTGGCCGCTACCAGGTGTTCATCCTGTCGGACACCTTCTACGAATTTGCCGATCCGCTGATGCGCCAGCTGGGCCGGCCCACGCTGCTGTGCCACCGGCTGGTGGTCGACACACAGGGTTTTGTCGCTGACTACAAACTGCGTCAACCCAACCCCAAGACCGCGGTGGTCAATGCCTTGAAAAGCTTGAACTACCAGGTGATTGCAGCGGGCGACAGCTACAACGACACTGGCATGTTGGCCGCTGCAGATGCGGGTTTCTTCATCCACCCGCCCGAGGGCATCGTGGCGCAGTTTCCGCAGTTTGCGGTGCACCACAGCTATGCCAGCTTGACGGCCAGCATCGATGCTGCGGCGCAGCGGCTGCTGGCCGCATAGATGCATTGGCAACCCTTCAACGCAAGGGGCATGTTTGCGGCACACCCTCGCTTCCCCGTGGGTGTGCATGCTGTGCGCTGGTGGATCATGCAGCGTTGGGTGGCAGACGCCACCAGCTGCTGAACGGCAAAGGCTGGGTGCGGATATTGCTGTACGCCACAACCGACTCCCCACTTGTTTGCAAACAGAGGACCTTCATGAAGAACCTGAAATTCACCGCGTTGTCGGCGTTGTTGACTTCGGCGCTGTTGTACGCAGCGCCCGCTTCAGCCCTGGTGTGGGCTGAATCCGATGCCGGCGATTTGCTCACGTCTGCCGAGGTGACAAGGGGCGCCGGCTTGCCCTCGCTGGACGGCATCACCGGAAACCTGACGTCCACCAATGTCGTGGGAGTCGGCGCGTCCTACCAGGTCGACCTGTTCAAGATCTTCATCGCCGATGCGGCGCTGTTCAGCGCGTCAGCCGTGTCACCGACCGAAGCGGACACCGCAATGTTCCTGTTTGACGGCATGGGCCAGGCGATCTACAGCAACGACGATTTCAACGGCAGCCTGTTGTCCACCCTGCCTGCTGGCGTCGCAGTGTCCAGCGGGCACTATTTTCTTGGCATCGGACTGACCGGCTCGTTCGCGCTGAACAGCCTGTCGGAGGACCTGTTTCTGCCCGACGGCATGCCGGCAGGCCTGGGGCCGCTCGCGTCCTGGTTTGCCACGCCAGGCACCGAGGAGCAGCTTTATGGCTACAGCATCGCGCTCACCGGGGCCAGCGTGGCGGCGGTGCCCGAGCCCGCTGCAGCGCTGCTGCTGTTGCTGGGCGTGGGCGGTTTGGCTGCCACACGGACACTGCGGCGCCAGCGCGCCGCCTGAGCATCGTTTGCCGCGCCAACGCCGGGCGGCCCTTCTGCGCTGGCCGGGTGTGTGCCCGAACCCGGCACTCTTCAACAGTCGCTCTTCCTGAAAGACGCATCCATGACGAGATTTCATCTTCAGGCGTGCAGCGCCTTGCTGGCTGCATTGCTGTTGGCTCAATCACCCGCGTCGGCCCAGATCGCAAGACCGGACGGCCAGGCACGGCTGGCATTGGGCACGCCGGTGACCAGCACCGCTGTGCCGCGCCTGCGTTCACAGCAGGCGGCGGCCACGGTGCAGGTGGTGGTGCGCTTGAGCGACCTGCCGTTGGTATTGGCGGTCGGCCCCAATGCCAAGCGGCTCGGTGCAACGATGGCACTGACCCAGCGCCGCGCCTACATGGCGATGCTCAAGCAAAAGCAGGACGCGTTGGCAGCGCAGGTGCGTTTGCTGGGAGGTGTTGAAACTTCGCGCGTGAGCAAGGTCCACAACGCCGTTGTCTTTGCTGTGAACGCGGCAGCGCTGCCGCAGATCGCCGCCCTGACCGGTGTCAGTTCGGTGCGGCCGGTGGGCACCTACAGCCTGTCGCTGACCGAAACCGTGCCCTACATCGGTGCCAGAGCGGCGCAGGTGGCAGGGTTGACGGGCGCTGGCGTGGTCGTGGCGGTGCTGGACTCGGGCATCGACTACACCCACAGAAATCTTGGCGGTCTTGGCACCGAAGCGGCCTACATCGCAGCCACTGCAAATCCTGCTGTGATCGCAGCCGGGCTGTTCCCCACTGCCAAGGTCGTTGGCGGCTATGACTTCGTCGGCAGCCAATGGCCAAACGCGGATCGCAGCGAAGACCCCAACCCGATCGATGAGCGCCCCGCAGGCGGCCACGGCACCCACGTGGCCGACATCATCGGCGGCGCCAGCCTGGATGGACGCCACAAGGGTGTGGCCCCAGGCGCGAAGCTGTATGCGGTCAAGGTCTGCAGCAACCAGAGCAGCAGCTGCAACGGTGAGGCGCTGCTGCGCGGCATGGACTGGGCCATGGACCCGAATGGCGACCTTGACTTTGCCGACGCGGCCGATGTCATCAACCTGTCACTGGGCTCCAGTTACGGCCAGCGTGAGGACGACCTGAGCGAGGCAGTCAGCGCCGCAGTCCGCTTTGGCATCGTGGTGGTGGCGTCGGCGGGCAATTCGGCCGACCGGCCCTACATCCTGGGCTCGCCGTCCAGTGCGCCCGAGGCCATCAGCGTGGCGCAAACCCAGGTGCCAACCGCGCTGGCCTATCCGCTGGTGGTCAGCGGCATCACGCCATCGGCGATCAACAACACCGCCACGGTGGAATGGGCCCCGGTCGGTGCGGGCTTCAGCGGCCAGGTGGTTCGACTGGGCCGCGCCTGCCCGGCAGGGTCGATTGCCGCTGGCAGCCCGGCCGACCCGTACTTCAACGGCAACAGCGCCAGCGCCAAGGTGGTGCTGATCGACCGTGGAGCATGCTCCATCAGCTTGAAGGTCGACCGCGCCACCAAGGACGGCGCGGTGGCGGTGATCATCGCCAACAACGCAGCGGGTGACCCTCCGAGCTTCAGCTTTGGCGGCGGTGACTTGCCGATGGCACCCACCATGGTCATCTCGCAGGCCGACGGCAACCGCATCAAGACCGCGCTGGGCGCCGCGGGTGTCAACCCGGCGGTGGTGGCCACCGTGAGTTCGGCCGTCACCGTTGCACTGAGCGGCAGCATGGTTGCCTCGTCCTCACGCGGCCCGAGTTACAGCTACAACGCGATCAAGCCAGAGCTCGGTGCCCCTGGCGCATCGGTGTCAGCTGACTATGGCTCCGGCAACGGCATGAGCGCCTTCGGTGGCACATCGGGCGCTGCACCGATGGTCTCCGGTGCTGCAGCGCTGCTGCTGCAGAAGTTCCCGCTGGCCACACCACCCGAGATCAAGGCGCGGTTGATGAATGCCGCCAACAACACGGTCTACACCAACCCGGCCACCCAGCCGGGCGTGCTGGCGCCGATCAGCCGCATTGGTGCGGGTGAATTGCGGGTGGACAAGGCCGCCGCCATCACCACCAGCGTGTGGGATGCCGCCAACCCGTACAGCGCCGGGCTGTCATTCGGCACGCTGCGGGCGACCGGCATCACCACGTTGAGCAAGAAGGTGGCGGTGCGCAACCAGGGCGCGGTGGCACGTTTCTACACCATCGGCCGAACATTCCGCCATGCCAACGATGCGGCTGGTGGCGCAGTCACCTTGTCGGCGCCAGCCAGCATCACCGTGCCGGCCAACAGCACCTCATCGTTCACGCTGACCCTGCGCATCGACGCTGCCAAGCTGCCGTTGTGGAACCTGGGGCTTGCCAGCAGCCAAGGCAATGGGGCGCTGCTGCAGGCGGTGGAGTTCGATGGCTACATCAGCCTGAATGACCCGGCAGGCGCGGTTGTGCTGCCGTGGCATGTGCTGCCACACCGTGCGGCCGGCATGGAGGTGACGTCAACCGCCGTGACAGCGTCTGCCGGCCTGGTCATCGGCAACCCGGGCGGTGCCACGACCGCGTTCTCAGAGGCGTTTGCGCTCACCGGCACCAGCCCGCAGATCAGCACGGTGTTGCCGGCACCTGGCCTGAACGACCTGCTGTTGGACCTGAAGGCAGTGGGAGTGCGACAGGTCGATGTCGGCGGTGGCACGCTTGCCATCCAGATTGCGATCACCACCCACGGGCAGCGGTCGCATCCGGCGTACCCGGGTGGGTTCGATGTTTACATCGACTCGAACGCTGATGGCATTGACGACTACGTGGTCTACAACGCCGAGCAAGGCACGTTTGCATCGACCGGTGCGACGTTGGTGTATGTGCTCAAGCTCAAGCCCGATGGCACCGCTGACGGCACGGCAACGGCAAAGTTCTTTGCCGATGCCGACCTCAGTTCGTCCAACATCGTGCTCACTGCGCTGGCCGCCGACGTGGGCATCACCAACCCTGCAACCCAGCGGTTCAAGTTTGCGGTTTACGCCTATGACAATTACTTCACCAACGCCTACAAGGACGTGATCGCGCCCATGACCTTCACGCTGGGGCTGCCGAAGTACCGGCTGGCTGCCGAGTCGTTCGGCTTCGAAGTCGGCACCGGCGGCGTGCTGCCGATCTCCACGGTCCCTGGCGGCTTCACGGCATCACCGTCGCAGACCGGCTTGCTGCTGCTGCACTACGACGGCCGCACCGGACGTGAGTCAGACCAGGTGACCGTGCGGCCTTGATCGCCGCGCCGCAGCGCGGCGCACCCTGCAACCGGTCGGAACCATGGGCGCCTGCCCAGCGGTTTCGACCGGTTTTTCTTGCTTGCGCGTGTTTGTCTTGTGGTCTCAGCGGCGCGGGTTCCTCGTCGCCAGCGTGCAACTGCCGGCGGCACAACTGGCGCCCGGGTCAGGCACCACGCTGCAAGTCGACATCCTGCCGTCTGCCATGTCGCGCTGGCGCTGCTGCTGTGCCAGCGCCAGCGCCAATGTCTGCAGGCGCTGCGCATCGCTGACCTGGGCTGACCACGCCACCCAGCGGGCGGGCCCGCCGCAGGCCTTGCTGCCGATTGGCAGGGTGCGGCAGTCGCTGTCGCTGCTGCAGGCTGCATTGCCGATCTCGGCGTCGATACGCTGCAACAGGAGCGCGCCGGCATCTTCGCCACGGCTGGCGGGCGGGCTTGCCGCAGAGGCAGCGTCGGTGCCGGGGATCAGCTGCGCCTGACAGGCCGCCACCAGTGCAACCATGGTCAAACTGGCCAGGCAGCTGAGCGTTTGCAGACGTCTTGGCATCAACAGATTCCATGCTGCCACGGGCAGCCTGTTGGCGATCTTGCCTCAGTTGCACTGCAGCGGTGAGACTGACCGCCAAGCCCCAGTTGGTGCACGGTTTGGCCGCGATGGGCATCATGCCGAATATGACCACCTTGTCCGTGCTCGACCTCGCCCCCATCGTCGAAGGCAGCAACGCTGCTGAAAGCCTGCAGCGTGCGCTGGATCTGGCGCGCCATGCCGAAGCCTGGGGCTACAAGCGCTATTGGCTGGCCGAACACCACAACATGGACGGCGTGGCCTGCAGCGCCACTGCCGTGCTGGTGGGCCATGTGGCCGGCGGCACCAAGACCATCCGCGTCGGCTCGGGCGGGGTGATGCTGCCCAACCATGCGCCGCTGGTGATTGCTGAGCAGTTTGGCACCCTGGCCACGCTGTACCCCGGGCGCATTGACCTGGGCCTGGGCCGCGCGCCCGGCACCGATCAGCTGACAGCGCGGGCACTGCGCCAGCACCTGGTGCGTGACGAAGACGCCTTCCCGCAGGATGTTGTCGAGCTGCAGTCCTACCTGGCCGACCCGTTGCCCGGCCAGGCGGTGCGGGCGATCCCCGGCATGGGCACCAAGGTGCCGATCTGGCTGCTGGGCAGCAGCCTGTACAGCGCGCAACTGGCCGCGTACCTGGGCCTGCCGTTTGCGTTTGCATCGCACTTTGCGCCTGAGCAGTTGCTGCAGGCACTGGACGTTTACCGCAGCACCTACCGGCCCAGCGCCGACTGGCCCAAGCCGCATGCGATGGTGGGCATCAACGTGGTGGCGGCCGACAGCGATGAACAAGCCGCGCTGCTGTTCACCTCGATCCAGCAGCGCTTTCTGGGCATGCAGCGGGGTGTGCGCGGCCCGCTGCCACGCCCGATGGACCCGGCGCTGCTGGAGACGCTGTGGAACCCCCGCGAGAAGCAGGCGGTGCAGCGCATGCTGGCGGCCAGCGCCGTGGGCGGGCCGGCCACGCTGCGCCAGCAACTGCAGGCCATCGTTGACCAGACCGGCGCCGATGAGCTGATCGCTGCCGGCGCGGTGCATGACCATGCGGCGCGGCTGCACAGCTACGAGCTGCTGGCTGAAGTGGGGCAAGGGCTGGCGCCGCAGCGCTGAGCGGTCAACGCGCCGGCACTGTCAGCCCAGCGCGCGGCGCGCGTTCTGGAACATGCGCATCCACGGGCTGCGCGCCGACACATCGCCAGTGGTCCAGCTCATCTGCAGGTTGCGGAATACCCGCTCCGGGTGTGGCATCAGCGCGCTGAAGCGGCCGTTGTCGGTGGTCACCGCCGTCAGCCCGCCCGGGCTGCCGTTGGGGTTGAACGGGTAGGCCTCGGTGGCGGCGCCGTGGTGGTCGACAAAGCGCATCGCGGCGCGCACCTCAGCACTGTTGCCACGCTGCGAGAAGTCGGCATAACCCTCACCGTGGGCGACGGCGATCGGGAGCCGGCTGCCGGCCATGCCGGTGAAGAACAGCGACGGGCTGTCCAGCACTTCCACCAGGCTGAAGCGGGCTTCGAACTGCTCACTCTTGTTGCGGGTAAAGCGTGGCCAGGCGGCGGTGCCGGGGATCATGGCGGCCAGTGCGGCCATCATCTGGCAGCCGTTGCACACGCCCAGCGCCAAGGTGTCAGCGCGGTTGAAGAAGGCAGCAAACTGATCGGCCAGCGCCGGGTTGAACAAGATGCTGCGGGCCCAGCCCTCACCGGCGCCCCGGGGGACGCCGTAACAGAAGCCGCCGCAGGCCACCAGTGCCTGGAACTGGCCCAGCCGCGCGCGGCCCGCCTTCAGGTCGGTCATGTGCACGTCGTAGGCCTCGAAGCCAGCCTTGG
>JANNMP010000609.1:0-3010 GCA_031398015.1 Burkholderiaceae bacterium | reverse complement strand
GGCCGTCAGCCGCGCCAGCACCTGCCGGGCCTGCGCACCGTTGCGCACCGGGCTGGCTTGCAGCAGGTTGGCAAACTCGGTGTGGAAGCCGCCGATGGCGCCCAGCGTCATGCGCCGCCAGCCGACCAGCGGCTCGAAGGCCAGCTCGTTGTCCAGGGCGTGCAGGAACAGCTCGCGCGAGACGCGGTCGGTGGCATTCAACGCATCGCGGTCAATGGCGAGCGCCGCCTGGCGCCAGCGCCGCAGCGCGGCATAGCCGTCGGCCTCGGCCTGCGGCGAGGCGTCTTCCAGCTTGTCGCCGTAGCGGTTGTCGCCCATGTAGGTGGCCCAGTGCGGGTTGCGCTGCATCGCGTCGTCCCAGGCGGCGTCGAACAACGCGTGCAGTGCGGTGGCGGCGGCTGATGGCGTGCTGGCAGCGCTGCCTGCTGGGGTGGGCGGCGCCGGCGTGCTGGCGCAGCCGGCCAGGCTGAGCAGGCCAGCCAGCAGCAGCGCGGCGCAGGGGTGTTGTGGCTTGTGGGGCATGGTGGGCTCGGGCGGAGGGGGGATCGGTTGTGGATCAGCCGCCGCTGGCAGCCGGCAGGCGCATGCCGGCGCAAGGGTCGGGGCGCGGCTGGGCGGCGCTGTGCAGCACTTCGTCGAACGGCGCGGCGCGGTCATCGCTGCGCTCCAGCATGCCCACCACATGTGTCTGCTGGCGCAGCGGCGGGCCCAGCCAGCGCGGCACGCCGATGTCGCTGCGCACATGGCCATTGCCGGCCAGCAGCACCACGCCGCGCGTGGCATGCCGGGCCACCAGCGCGGCCATGAACTGGTCACGCGCCACTTGCGCGTTGGCCATGCGCGCGGCGGTGGCGCCATCAACCTGGCCGCAATGGCTGGCCACGATGGCAGCGGCCTGGGCGCGCTGGATGTCGTCGGGCACGTCGGCGCGCCAGCCGGTGGCCGCCAGGCCCTGGGCGATGGTGCGGCGGGCGTCGGCACGCGAGACATTGGCGGCAACGATCGGCAGGCCGTGCGCCAGCGCCAGGCGGATGTAGGGCCGGTAGAACGGCCAATGCCAGCCGGGTGAGGCACCGCCGGCAGCCACCACCGCATCGACCTGCGCGTCCAGCGTGGTGGCGGGGCCGCCGGGGCCGGCAAATTGCACCGCGTCGATCAGGCCCTGGCGCTCGCGGTCGAACATCTCCATCAGCAGCGCCGGCCGGTCACCCCGGGCCAGCAGCGCGGCCAGCGCCTGGGCCCGCAGCGCATGCTGGCCAGCGTTGTCATGCACCTCGCCCAGCAGCAGCACCTGGCCAGGTGCGGCGCGCCAGGCGGGGGTGGCAGGCGGCGGCGTGGCGCAGGCGGCAGCGCCGAGGGCCAACAGCAGCAGCGCGCTGCGCAAGCTGCCTTGCAAGGCGCTGCTGTGGAACAACCGGCTTGGGTCAGGCATGCGCCGATTCTGCGTTCCCTGCCGGGATGCGCCGCTGCGCCCACACTTGCAACCCATGCAACCCATGCACCCCATGCAACCCATGCACCCGTCCCCCATCCACTTGCCCGACCTGCGCAGCGCGCCCATGCAGTTGCACACCACGCGGCTGCGGCTGGCCGCGCCCGCGCCCGAACATGCAGCGGCCTTTGCCGACGGCGTGGCGGCGTCGCAGGCGGCGCTGGGCTTCGTTGCCTGGGGCCAGCGCCCGCGTGACCTGGCCTGGGCGCAACGCTTTTGCGATGACGATGCCCAGAGCCGCGCCGCCGGGCTCGACCTGGCCTTCCACGCCTTCACGCTGCACAGCGGCGCCTGGGTCGGCCGCATCGACGTGCACAGCATCGACTTTGCCGCCGCGCGCGGCGAGATCGGCTACGTGGGTGATGTGCGCCAGGCCGGCCAGGGTCTGATGCGTGAGGCGGTGCGCGCGGTGATCAGCCTGTGCTTCGACCTGGGCTTCGAGCGCATCGAGGCCATGAGCGACGCCCGCAATGCCCGCGCGCTGCACTTTGCCCACAGCCTGGGCCTGCTGCAGTGCGAGGGTGTGCTGCGCCGCCATGAGCGTGACCTGCAGGGCCGGCCCTGCGACATGGTGCTGTGGGCGGGGTTGAACCCGCGCGGGCCGCTGCAGGCTTAGCGTGGTGCCGCCTGCAGCACCGCCAGCAGCGTTTCGGCGTTGTGCGCCATCAGCTTGTAGTAGCTGTCGGCGCGCGTGCCGGGTGGCGACAGCGCGTCGGAATACAGCGTGCCGCCCACGCGGGCACCGGCCTCGTGGGCGATGCGCTGCACCAGGCGTGGGTCGCTGATGTTCTCGACGAACAAGGCCCGCACGCGCTGCGCCTTCAATTGGCGGATCAGCCGCGCCACGTCGGCGGCTGATGCCTCGCCGGCGGTCGTCCAGCCCTGGGCAGCACGCATGTCCAGGCCCCAGGCATCGGCCATGTAGCCGAAGGCGTCGTGTGAGGTCACCAGGCGGCGCTGGTCGCTGGGCACGCTGGCCAGGCGCTCGCGCACGCTGGCGTCCAGCGCGGCCAGGCGCTGGCTGTAGGTGGCGGCGCGGGCGTTGATGGCCGCCACCTGGCCTGGCGCTGCATCGGGTGCCAACTTCACCAGCGCCGCCACCAGGCCGGCGCGGATGTTCTCGACATAACGCTGCGCTGCCACCAGGCTTTGCCAGGCATGTGGATCGACCACCGGGCCGATGCGCCGCACGCTGATGCCCTGGCTGGCCACCAGCACCGGCGCGCGGCTGCCCGACGCACGCACCAGCCGGTCGATCCAGCCTTCGAAGCCCAGGCCGTTGACGACCACCAGGTCGGCCTGGGCCAGGCGCTTGGCGTCGGCCGGCGCCGGGGTGAAGGCATGGGCGTCGGCGTCAGGCCCCACCAGTGCAAACACGGCCACCGCATCACCGCCGACCTCGGCCACCATGTCGGCCAGCAGCGAGAAGCTGGCCACCACGTTGAGCTTGGGCGGTTGGGCCCAGGCCGTGCCGGGCACGGCAGAGGTCGCGGCAAACGCCAGCGCACAACGGCGCGT
>JANNMP010000598.1:0-6241 GCA_031398015.1 Burkholderiaceae bacterium | reverse complement strand
AAGGCGATCTCGCGCGGTGTGATTCCGGATGCGGTGATCGACCGGCCGAAAGGCTACTTCCCCGTGCCCGCCCTGAAGCACGTGCGCGGACCGTTCCTGGAGTTGATGCAGGGCATCCTGCAATCGGACGCCTGCATCCGGCGCGGGCTCTATCAGCGCGCCTACGTTGACAAGCTGTTGGCCGACCCGGAGGCGCACTTCACGCGCATCCAGGGCAGCAAGCTGTGGCACTTGGCGCTGCTGGAATGGTGGCTGCAGGTGCATGTGGATGGCATAGCCAGTACAGCAGGCGCGGCCAGCGTCTGACAACGAATCCGATGGTTCGCACCACCCACCCTGAACGCCATCGCACCGATCGCATCGGCTGGTTGCGCGCCGCGGTGCTCGGCGCCAACGACGGCATCGTCTCGACCGCCAGCCTCGTGGTTGGCGTCGCCGCTGCCGGTGCCAGTCAATACAACATCCTGGTGACCGGTGTGGCGGGTCTGGTGGCGGGAGCGATGTCGATGGCTGCGGGCGAGTACGTGTCGGTTCATTCGCAAGCCGACACCGAAAAGGCCGACCTGTCGCGCGAGCAGGCCGAGCTTCAAACGGATCCCGCTGCGGAACGGCGTGAACTCACCGCCATCTACGTCGCACGCGGGCTTCAAACGGACCTGGCGCAGCAAGTGGCCGAGCAGTTGATGAGGCACGACGCCCTCGGCGCCCATGCGCGCGACGAACTCGGCATCTCTGAGACCATGAGCGCGCGGCCGGTGCAGGCAGCGTTGGCATCGGCCGCCAGCTTTGCGATCGGGGCCGCCTTGCCGTTGGCCATGACGGCGCTGGTGCCCTATCCAAGCCTGCTCCCATCGGTGTCGGGGACATCGCTGTTGTTCCTGGCAGTGCTGGGCTTCATCTCTGCAAGGGCCGGCGGCGCCAGCGTTCTGATCGGTGCGTGGCGGGTCACTTTCTGGGGTGCGCTGGCCATGGCGATCACCGCCGGCGTAGGCGCGCTATTCGGTGCCGTCGCGTGACGAACCGACATCCGCTTTTGCCGGCGACGATACGTCGGTCAAGACACAGGCCGCCCGGGCGAAACGCTCGGTGTTGCGGTGTACATGGGGGGCGGCCCTTCGCTGATGTACGCGGCCCATGCCATCGCAGCGTTCGAAGAGTTCTCCCGCCTGCCGCCCCACCTGAGGCAGCGCCACCCGCGCGCCCCTGAATCAGTTGTCCTTCGGAGAGCCGCTGGCGGCAATGCGGTCGAACCGGCCCAGCACGACCACCACGAGCACCGCCGCGATCGGCCCCGCAATCGGGTGCAGCAGGCACGCAAGGATCGGCGCCACCAGGACGAGGTGACGCAGACCCCAGCTGTACAACACGCCGGCCCGCCGCACGTAGGCGGTGCCGGCCTCAGCCCAACGCCTGCGCGCCTCGGATTCGACAGGCATGCCGCTGATGAAACCCAAGTGGTTGTAGTAGCGAACAGCCATCGCCGAGCACACCAGGGAGGCGAAGAGCAATCCCAGCAACAGGAGTTCGAGCACCAGCCGGGGGCTGAGATTCGGCAGCATCGCCGCTTCACCGAGGCTCGTTTGCAGCGAGGGCACGGCCAGTGTGACGGTACCAATCAGCCCCAGCATCGCTGTCGATGCAGTCATGGTCGCCGACATCAGCGAATTGCGCAGTGTCTGCACCGCCAGAATCTCCGAGCCCTTCTGCTGGGACACGGCGGCAAACCATTCCTCCCGCAGCCCCGCATGTGCGCTGCGTGCCATCCGTTCGGGGCGGCGCCGCTGTGCCACGGTGAGCACCGCCTCATAGGCGACCAGCACCGCGATGGTCGCCGAGGTAGCCAGCCAGACCAAGAGTTCGTTCATGTTGGAGTCGAGTCGAGCCTCAGACGGGTTGAAGGCTGGCGGTCTGCCTGCGACGCTCAAGCAGCTCGAAGGCGCCCATGCCCACCAGCATCGCCACCACGAAGACCAACGCCTTGACCTCTCCCATTCCCAGAGCCACCAGACCGGGGCCTGGGCAGAAGCCGGCGACACCCCAGCCGATGCCGAACACGACGCTTCCGATCACCAGGCGCCCGTCGATGCCGCGCGAGGTGGGCAGCTTCATCGCTGCCCCAAGGAAGGACACGGTGCGCTTTTGGGCCACCGCAAACGCGAGGCCGCCAACCGCAATCGCACCGGCCATGACGAATGCCAGAGAAGGGTCCCAGGCGCCCGCCAGGTCCAGGAAGCCCAGCACCTTGGCCGGATCGGCCATGCCGGACACGATGAGGCCGAGTCCGAAGACCAGGCCGGCGAGCAGTGACGCAAAGACAGTCATGCCAAGGTCCTCCTCAGATGCCAAGAAGGTGGCGGGTGACGAACACGGTCACGAAGCCGGCCGCCATGAAGGCGACGGTTGCCACCAGCGACCGAGGCGACAGGCGAGCCAAGCCGCACACCCCGTGTCCGCTGGTACATCCCGAGCCGTAACGGGTGCCCACACCCACCAGCAGGCCGGCGATCACCAAGGCAGCGAAAGATGCATCGATGCGAGGCTGAGGCAGCGCCGCAAACAACGCATAGACCCAGGGTGCACTTGCGAGGCCCAGCACGAATACGGCACGCCAGGCCACGTCGCCCTTGACCGGCTTGAACAGCCCGCCAATGACACCGCTGATGCCCGCAATGCGACCATTCAGCAGCACCAACATCGCTGCGGCCAGGCCGATGAGCATCCCGCCCGCCAAAGCGGACCAGGGGGTGAATTCGTTCCATGCGATGGACATCATTTTTCCTTGAGGCAGTAGAGGCGGTAGAGCACGGCCAGGATCTCAAGCAAGCTTGGATCGGTGACGCTGTAGAAGATGTTCTTGCCCTGGCGGCGCGTGCTGACCACACCCTCGGTGCGCAGCACGCCGAGTTGCTGTGACAGCGTCGGCTGACGGATGTCCAGCTGCTCTTCGAGTTCGCTGACGCACATTTCGCCTTGCGAAAGCTGGCACAGCAGCAACATGCGCTCAACGTTGGCCAGCAGCTTGAGGGCGCCAACTGCTTTGTCTGCAGCATGGCGCAAAACTTCGGGGTCGATGACGGTTTGCGAGCGTTTCATGGGGTGGTTCGTGCAGCGCTGCATTTCAGGTCAGCGGCTTGATCGGGTTGCAATCATTATGCATACTGATATACTATTTGTCAATAGATCGAAAGCCGACTTTGGAGTCCACCATGAGCACCCGAACCACGACCCAAGCCTTCTTCGACCCGAAGACCTGGACGGTGACCTATGTGGTGTGGGACCCGGCCACGCTGCGGGCTGCGGTCATCGACCCCGTGCTCGACTACGACTTCAAATCGGGACACACCAGCAGCACCTCGGCCGACCAAGTGCTGGCTTATGTGGCCGAACGCGCGCTCGAGGTCGACTGGATTCTGGAAACCCACGCTCACGCCGACCATCTGTCCGGTGCGCGCTACCTGCAGCAGCGCGTGGGCGGCCGCATCGCCATCGGCGAGAACATCCGCGCGGTGCAGGCCACGTTCAAGAAGCTCTACAACCTGGAGCGCAGCTTCCTGCCCGATGGCAGCCAGTTCGACCACCTATTCAAGGACGGCGAAACGTTCCGGATCGGCGAGGTCGAGGCCACCGCGATGCTGGTGCCCGGCCACACACCGGCCGACATGGCCTATCTGATCGACGGCTCAGTCTTCGTCGGCGACACGCTCTTCATGCCAGACGTCGGCAGCGCCCGTGCCGACTTCCCTGGCGGCGACGCGCACCAGTTGTACCGCTCGATGCACCGGCTGCTGGCTTTGCCACCTGAGACGACGATGTACGTCTGCCATGACTACCCGCCAGCCGCGCGCGAGCCCCGCTGGCAGACGACTGTCGCCGAACAACGTGCGCACAACATCCACGTCCACGACGGGATCAGCGAGGTTGAGTTCGTGGCCATGCGAATGGCCCGCGACGCAACGCTGGAGGTACCGACGCTGATCCTGCCGTCGATCCAGGTCAACGTGCGCGCCGGTCAGCTGCCGCCACCCGACGAGAACGGTGTCTCGTACTTGCGTATTCCGCTCAACACCTTGCCGGTCCACGGCTGAGGAGATGAGGGGCTTACACGAAGAAGGAAACGCTGCCAAAGTAGAACGCCAACATGGCCGTGGTGGTCAAGACCATCGACACGCTCAAGTGATTGCGTGCGCGGCTCGGCGTGGTCCAGAGTGTTCGTTGGCACACAGACGAGGCCGGCGGCTGGGCCCAAGCTCGTCCGCACTGGCTGCTCAAGGACACAACATGAAACTTCTCACCTTGGCTCTGGCCACCAGATGATGACCGACCACATGGCCTCGATGCAGATGATGGTGGACATGATGGCGGACCGCATGCCGCCGGCCACCCCGTGAAGGGGCTGACATCGACACCGCTCACCCGCTGCACCCGCGCCAAGGCGGCTCGTGGCTTGAGCGCAAGTGGCGCTGGTCAAGGCGGATGAGTTCGGTGGCAGCACGGGTTGAAGCCAGCCGATAGGACGCTGTCAACAGTGTCGTGGGCAGCGCTCGTTGCTTGAAAGCGGCAACCGGTGACCCGCAGCGGGGCTTACTGATCGTGTGCATCTGAACATCAACGACGCAGATCGTAGGCCACGCTGATCAGCAGCGGAATGAAGGCGCCCAGGCACATGGCGGCCAGCACATCCGACGGCCAGTGGACACCGAGCACGAGACGGGAAACAGCGACCAGACCTGTCCACAGCACAGCAAGCACCATCGCCAGGCTCCCGCCCCGGGGCCAGATTCGCGCCACGCACAACGCGGCAGCGGTTGAGAATGCAGCGGTGCTGAGCGTGTGCCCACTGGGGAAACTGGAACCCCAGTACCACTGCGCCTCCCACAATGCAGGCCGCGCGCGGCCGACAATGGCCTTCATGCCCCAGACGACGAGCGTTGCCGTGAGGACCGTCGCGCCCACGAGCAGGGCCTCGAATTGGCGCCTTGCAACGAGCAGTGCAACGGCGGCCACGACCGCGACCGGCACCAGAAACCTCGCTGACCCGCTGAACGTGACCACCGTGAAGAAACCGTTCAGCGCTGCGGGCACATGGTCTCGAATGAACCACAGGATGGCCTCGTCAACCGGCCCGGACTCGTTTGCGACGACATCCTCGATCAGTTTGATACCACCCACGGCCAGGGTCAGCACTGCCAAGACAGCCAGACGCCGTTTTGTCAGATGCTCGGTCCATTGCGGCCGTCGCCGCCGCGCATAGGCACTGAGCAGCGCATAGGCGCAAACGATGAACAGGCTCAGTTTGGCGATGTCCGCCACGACGTTGACGAGCATGCTTCATCGACCCCAGCGGCGCTTCAGCAGTTTTTGCAGTTCGCTGTAGATCAACACCACGCTGGCCATCGCCGCGCACACCAGCCACTGGTCAAACGCCAGCGGCGCCGTGCCGAAGGCGATGTTCAGGAACGGAACGTGGACCACGGCCACTTGCAAAGACAGCGAAAGTGCGACGGCACTCCAGAGCCAGGGGTTGGCGAACAGATTGGTGAACGCGCTGGTGGTGTCAGAGCGCGCGGTGAAGCATGTCAACAAGCTGGTGAACACGAGCACCGTGAAGCCTGCTGTGCGGGCCGTGGTCAGGTCACCCGTGCCAGCGATCAAGCCGCCAGGCAGGTAGTTGTCCATGGTCAGCAAGGTCACCAGCGCGATCACCACACCGGTCTGGATCACGCTCGCCCACATGCGTGCGTCGATCAACCGGTCATTCACATGCCGCGGCTTGCGGGCCATCAGGTCGTCGGTGGGTGGGTCGACGCCCATCGCGAGCGCGGGGCCCGAATCGGTGATGAGGTTGATCCACAGCAGTTGGGTGGCGAGCAGCGGCAACACGACGGCATTGCCGACAGCAGCATCGGCGGACTTCAACCCGATCACGCCAGCCCCGACCACACCCAGGAACACCGTCAGCACCTCGCCCATGTTCGACGACAGCAGATAGCGCAGGAACTTGCGGATGTTGTCCAGGATGGCGCGCCCTTCGCGCACGGCTTCGACGATGGTGGCGAAGTTGTCGTCGGCCAGGATCATCTTGGCCGCCTCCTTGGTCACCTCGGTGCCGGTCACGCCCATCGCGATGCCGATGTCGGCGGCCTTCAACGCCGGCGCGTCGTTGACGCCGTCACCGGTCATCGCCACGATGTTGCCGTCGGCCTGCAGCGCGTCGACGATGCGCAGCTTGTGCGCCGGCGCC
>JANNMP010000594.1:0-14590 GCA_031398015.1 Burkholderiaceae bacterium | reverse complement strand
CCCCCTTGATATTATGCGCCACGGCCTCGGCCGCCGCATTGGACAAATCGTCCACCGGCAGGATGATGACGTGGTTGCGCACGCCCACGCGGCCGTTCTCGCGGCGGTAGCCCAGGAACGTGGTGTCTTTGTTGACGATGGCCATGATGAATCCTTTAAAGGTCTCGAATTTGGTGCCTCAGCGGGCGTCGCGAGCGGCGTGTGAGAGCGGTGCATTGCCCAACGGGCGCCGTCGATCCGGCTTCGCCGGTCGACCGGGGCCGCCCCCTTGAGGGGGAGCGCCGCAGGCGCTTCGGGGGTGGACGACATCACCAACGCTTGGTCTTGATGTTATGCACGTGGGCATGCTCGCCCACCTGGATGGGCGCCACCACCTTGCCCATGTCGATGCCGTACTTGATCACCGTGTCACCCGGTGCCATGGCCTTGAGCGCCACCTTGTGGCCGATGGGGATGTCTTGCCGGGCCTCGATGCTCATCATGCGGTCTTCGTCCATGATCCAGCCGTTCAGCGCCATGCCGGCGGTCACGCCCTCGACCACCACCACCGCCACGGTGTCATGGGCGCTGTGCAATACGAAGTGATTCATTCACGCGTCTCCTGGTTGCCGCCACGGCGGCGGGCTCAAGGCAGGATGCTGGACTGCCGCCTCATGGCTGTCAATCAGGTCATTCATATGACTTGCATGATGGCTGTGCATGCACACAATCCCGCACCATGCCCAGCCGTGCCAGCGCCACATCCGCAAGGTCTGCATCCGCCGCAGCGCCCGCCGCCTTCAGCGCCATTGCGCCCGAAGGCAGCGGCATGCCCTTGTACCGCAGCGCCAAACGCGCGCTGTTGCAGGCCATCGAGGCTGGCCGGCTGCCGCCCGGTCTGGCCCTGCCGAATGAGGCCACGCTGGCGGCAGGCTTCGGCATCTCGGTGGGCACGCTGCGCCATGCGGTTGACGAACTGGTGGCCGAGCACATCCTGGTGCGGCGCCAGGGCCGCGGCACCTTCGTCGCCACGCATGGCGCTGACCGCTTCCTGTTCCAGTTCTTCCATGTCGAGCGCGGCGACGGCCTGCGTGAAGTGCCGCAGGTCGAGCTGCTGGCCTTCGACCGCCTGCGCCTCGACGACGACCTGGCCGCCACCGCGCTGGGCTTGAAACCCGGTGACGCGGTGCTGCAGTTCCAGAACCGCCTGCTGCTGCAGGGCCGGCCGGTGGTGCATGACCACATCAGCCTGAGCGCCGCGCTGTTCAAGGGCCTGACGGAGAAGCGCCTGCGTGAGCGGCCAGCCACGCTGTACCAGCTCTACCAGACCGACTACGGCATCACCGTGGTGCGGGCGCTGGAGCGCGCCCGCGCGCTGGCTTGCGACCGCGCCACCGCGCGGGTGCTGGGCCTGGCCGTGGCCACGCCGGTGCTGCAAGTGCGCCGCACGGCATTGAGTTTTGGCGACAAGCCGGTGGAATACCGCGTGTCCACGCTGCACACTGCGGTGCACGACTACGTGCACACCTTGCAGCGGCCGGTGTGATCTTGCACACGCCTTGGCCGCTGCCTGCGGGGTGTCGGCGCCTGGCACCGGCTGGCTATACTCGCAGGCTTGTCGCCGGTGTAGCTCAGTTGGTAGAGCAGCGCATTCGTAATGCGAAGGTCACCAGTTCGATTCCGGTCACCGGCACCACAACACAGAACAATCAGAAAACAGGGCTTGGCAGGCTGCACGTCTGCCAGGCTTTTTTTCGTTCTGCACCATGCTGGCCCGCCAGGCCAGCGCCTCGCCACCACCATGATTGACCCGCCACCCACCACCGACCATGCACGATCTGAAAACCCCACCCACTCTCGACGGCCTCGCCATGGCCGACCTGCAGCAACTGCTGGCACAGACCGACGCGGCCATCGCCGAGCGGCGGGTCGAAGAATTGAAAGTGCTGGCTGACGGCTATGCCCGCAAGCTGGCGGCCAACGGGTTTTCGGTCAAGGAGGGCATTGACGCGCTCAAGCCCTATCTGCGCAGCAAGCTGCAGTTGGTGCAGCCCGGCCGGGGCGCCGCATGATGCGCCCGCTGACACGGCGCCGCCTGCTGCTGGCCGCAGGCACCGCGGGTGCGGCCAGTGCCGCCACGCTGCCGGGCCTGGCCTGGGCGCAAACGGCCTGGCCAGCCAAGCCGATCCGCATCCTCACGCCATTCACCGCCGGTGGTGCCGCCGATGTGATGGCCCGCAGCCTGGCCACGCACCTGCAGGCTGCGCTGAAGCAGCCGGTGGCTGTCGAGCCCAAGCCCGGTGCCGACGGCGCACTGGCAGCGCTGGAGCTGCTGCGCGCGCCGGCCGACGGCCACACCGTCTACTTCGCCACCGCGTCGGCGCTGTCGTATGTGCCCAATGTGCGCAAGTCAGCAGGTTATGACCCGCTGAAGGATTTCAGCCCGCTGACCCAGTTCGTCACCTTCAGCTTCTACCTGATGGTGCATGAGTCGCTGCCCGGCAACACGCTGGCCGAGGTGCTGGCGCACCTCAAGAGCAACCCGGGCAAATACAGCTACGGCGCTGGCAACTCCACCGCGCTGCTGGCGGCGGCGCAGCTGGCAGCGTCGGCGGGCATCGACATGGCACATGTGCCCTACAAGGGTGAATCGCAGGCGGTGGTTGATCTGATCGGCGGCCGGGTTCACATGATGTGGGCCTCACCGGCAGTGATGCCGGCGCTGCAGAAGGACGGCAAGTTCCGCCCGCTGGCCGTGCTGCAGCCCGAGCGCAGCGCGGCCCAGCCCGATGTGCCCACCATCGCCGAGGCCGGCATGCCGCTGGTCAATGTGGTGCCCTGGGGCGGCTTCGTGGTGCCGGCGGCCACCCCGCGTGATGTGCAGCTGGCATTGGCCAAGGCGCTGCGCGAGGCCATCAACCATCCTGAGATGCGCGGCGCTGCCGAACGCTCGGGCGTGCTGCTGCGCCCCGGCACACCCGAGGCCTTTGCCAAGCTGCTGGCCGAGCAACTGGCAGCCTATGGCCAGGCCGCCCGGCAGGCCAAGATTCCGCTGGAGAGCTGAGCGGCTTCAGCGCTGGCCTGCACCCCGAAACCTGCCACCGGCTGTGGACGCCGGCGTGATTGGCTGGGGCCGAATGAAACGCGCGCCTGGCCACCACTTGTTCCTGTCGTACCAGCGCAGCGCCACCACCACCCGATGGAGCGGCTCGGCCGCCGCGCCAGGGTGCTGCTGGCGGCGCAGCGGGTGCAGGTGTTCCACGACCAGCACAGCATCACTGCCGGCCTAGCATGGTTGCCGGCCATCGACACCGCGCTGGACGCTGCGGTGCCGCGATACGAACTGACTGGCACGCCACGCCTGATGATCGTGCTGGCAGACCGGCCGCCACCCGAGGCCGGCCTGGCATTGCAGGCCCGGCCAGCTTTCCGCAAGAAGCGGCGGTGCGCGAGGTTTCATCCCAGGCGGCGCCAGCAGCCCCAGCCTGGTGCTTGACTTGTCGGTGGGCCACCTGGACGACACGCTCAAAGCGTTGGAACTGCGCCTGAACGACCAGCCCGACCAACTCGCAGCTGGCAGCTGGACGATGGCAGTGCGCCGGTGCGCATCCAGTGGCCCCGGCCAACCGCCGCTGCAGCGCATCACGCTGGGCGCGGCCGATGTGCAACGGCCCGACCTGGCCACCAGCGGCCCTTGGGTGTTGTGATTGCTGCTGGACGCACTGGTGTTGCAACCCACACGCGCCAGCGGCGGCAGCAGCGCCGACCTGACAGTCGGCGGCAGCTGCAATGCCAATCTGAGGCTGCGCTTTGCATCGCTCAACCCGGCAACCACCAAGGCCGAGCTGCGCGCCCTGCGCTGCACGCTGCTGCCCGCCGCACCGGCGCAATCCAAAGCCGTGAAATGACGGCGTGGCGGCCTGGCGCCGCCAACGAATGCGGGTAAGCCCTGGGCGCTAGCCGGTCCGCCACGCGCGCCAATGCGGGTTCTTCTTTTCTCACTGGAGCTTTGCCATGCGTTTGACCGTCCGCCATCTGCACACCGCCGCCGTTGCCGGCCTGGCCGCCGCCTTGTTGGCCGGCTGCGCCACCGCCCCCAGCAGTGGCCCGATGGGCTTCTTCGTCACCAGCACCGGGCCCGGCAAGGGCGCTGACCTGGGCGGCCTGGCCGGGGCCGATGCCCATTGCAAACGCCTGGCCACCGGTGCCGGGGCCGGCCAGCGCAACTGGCGCGCCTACCTGAGCACCAGCGCGGTGGGCAACGACCAGGCCGCCGTGCATGCGCGTGAGCGCATCGGCAAGGGCCCATGGTTCAACGCCAAGGGCATGCTGATTGCGCACGACGTGGTGCAGCTGCATGCCGACAACGGCGCCACCAGCGGCATCACCAAGGCCACCGCCCTGGACGAACGTGGCCAGACCGTGAAAGGCCGCGGCGACACGCCCAACGAGCACGACATACTGACCGGCTCACGCCTGGATGGCACCGCGTTCTCGCCAGCGCACAACCAGACCTGTGCCAACTGGACCAGCAGCGGCGACGGCCAGGCGATGACCGGCCACCATGACCGCGTGGGCCCGACCACCGACCCCTGGGCGCTGAGCTGGAACTCGTCGCACCAGACCCGCGGCTGCGGCCAGGAGGCGTTGAAGGCCACTGGCGGCGCCGGGCTGTTCTATTGCTTCGCGGCGGATTGAGCCAGGCACGGCGGCACCGTGCACCAGCCCAGCGCCGAGCCCCGGCCATCGCTGTACTTCCAGTACCGGGTGTTCGATGCCTGGCTGCCGTCGGCGCACCCGCCGCAGCAGCGGCAAGCGGTGGTGGTGGTCGGCGCCGGCCCGGCCGGGTTGGTGACAGCCCTGCTGCTGGCCCGCCTGGGCGTGCCTTGCGTGCTGCTGGCGGCCGAGCGCCAGGTCAGCGATGGCAGCCGGGCCATCGTCTTCACCCGCCGCACGCTGGACATCCTGCAGCAGGCCGGCGTCGCCAATGCCATCACCGCACAAGGCCTGCCGTGGCGTTGTGGCAGCTCGTTCTACCGGGGTGCCGAAGTGTTTCGCATGGAGGCGCCGCACGACAGCGACGACCGCTTTGCGCCGATGCTCAACCTGCAGCAGCCCTGCCTGGAGCAGGTGCTGGTGGATGCCTGCCAGGCCAGTGGCCTGGTCGACATGCGCTGGGGCAACAAGCTGCTCGACCAGCAGCCAGATGGCGACGGCCTGCGCCTGCAGATCGACACACCTGAAGGCGTGTATGCGCTGCACACGCGCTGGCTGGTGGCTGCCGACGGCGCCCGCTCGGGCGTGCGCACGGCCATGGGCCTCAAGCTCGAAGGCACGGCCTACGAGACCTTGTTCGTGATCGCCGACATCCGCATCGACCTGCCCTACCCCACCGAGCGGCGGGCCTACTTCGACCCCGGCTGGAACCCCGGCAACACCATCCTGATGCACCGCCAGCCGCAAGGCATGTGGCGGGTTGATTACCAGTTGCCGCCGGGCGAAAGCGCTGAGCAAGCGCTGCAGCCGGCATCGCTGCGCCAGCGCATTGACGCGCAGTTGGCGATGATCGGCCATGCCGGCACGCCTTGGCAGATGGACTGGGCGTCGGTGTACGCCGCGCGCACGCTGACGCTGGCCGATTACCAACACGGCCAGGTGCTGTTTGTGGGGGACGCCGCGCACCTGCTGCCGATCTTCGGCGTGCGCGGCGCCAACACCGCGTTTCAGGACGCGCAGGCCCTGGCCTGGCAACTGGCGGCGGTGGTGCAGGGCCTGGCCGGGCCGCAATTGCTGGCCAACTACAGCGCTGAACGGGTCGGCGCGGCGCGCGAGATCATCGCCGAGGCGGGCAAGAGCACGCGCTTCATGGCGCCGCCCAGCCGGGGCTTTCGCCTGCTGCGCGACGCCGTGCTGTCGCTGTCATTGACGCAGGCTTTCGTGCGCCCGCTCTACCACTGGCGCACATCGCGCCCGCATGCCTATGCCACGTCGGCGCTGAACTGCATGGCCGACGACGACGCCCGGTTCACTGCTGGCCCCGGCCATGGCGCGCCGCCTTGCAATGTGCGCCTGGATGACGGTGGTTTTCTGCTCGACCACCTGGGGCCGGTTTTCACGCTGCTGCTGTTTGGCGACCACGGCGCCGTGCCGGCCGATGTGCAACAGGTGGTGCAACAGGCGCGCCAGCGCGGCGTGCCGCTGCGCCTGCTGGCCATCGGCGCGTCGTTGCCGGTGGCTGGCGCCGATGCCACGCTGGCCGATGCCGGCGGCCATGCCCGCAGGCGCTGGGGCATGGCCGAGACCGGTGGCGCCTGCCTGCTGCGGCCCGACCAGCACCTGTGCGCGCGCTGGCTGCACCTGGACGGGCCGCGCTTGCAGGCGGCACTGGACGCCGCGCTGCTGCATGCCCGCAACATGCCATGACTGAACCATCCGCACTGGACATTGCCGGCCTCGAAGCGGTGTACGACAGCCTGGCGCAGGCCATCGATGTGGCGGGCCCACACAAGGCCGAGTTGCTGCTGGTCAAGCTGGCGCTGCTGCAAGCCCAGGCGGCGGGGGATGCGGCACAGTTCCAGCGCCTGCTGCAGGCTGCGCTGCTGGACCTGTGACGTCGGCAGGCCGCTCAGCCTGAACGTTTGGCGCCTGGCGGGCGTGGCGCTGGGCCGGTGGCCGTGCCTCGGCAACGCGCTGTCCACAGCCGGTAGGCGTTCGGTGTCAGTTCACGCTTGAGCAGCTGCACCAACTGGCCGGCCGACAGGCCATGGGCGCGCAGCACGGCATGGAACGGCGGCCTGTCGTCCCAGGCGGTGGCGATGATGCGCTGCACGTCATCAGCCGACAGGCGCGGCACAGGCTTGGCCACGGCCGCTCAATCGTCCAGCAGGTTGAACTGCAGGCCGGCAAACGCTTGCAGCCGCCGCACCAGCGCCAGGCCCATGGCCGCGCCGGGGGTCCACACGCCGCCTGGCGTGGCCTGGCGCGTGATGTCTTGCGCCAGGCACAGCGCGGCCTCGCTGACCATGCGCGAGGTGGCGCCGTAGCCCGGGTCACGGTCGCCCAGCACCTCGGCGCGCAAGTGGCGGCTGTCGCTGGTCTGGCCGCTGAACAGCAGGTTGAAGCTGCCAGCCTCACGCTGGCGGCGGCTGGGGCCTTGGCCGGGTTGCGGCAGGGCCAGGCGGCCCAGCAACGCACGTGCCGGCGCCCAGGCCAGCACGCGCTGCTGTACCCGGTTGGCCCCAACCAGCAGCTCGGCCGCCACCCGGCCGGCGGCACCACGGCCGGTGACCAGGCGTTCGTCGTAGGCGAAATCACGTCCCCAGGGGTGGCCACGCAGCGCATTGCTGCGGTGCACGTTCTTGGTGTTGATCATCGCCATCACGAACGGCCCGGCCCAGTTGCCGGCCAGCGCATCGAAGTGGGCTGATTCACCGTCGGGCTGCGCCGGGCCACGAAAACCCGGCGTCAGCGCAAACGGGTCGGCCAGCAAGCGTGCGGCGGTGGGGTCGTTGCCGGTGGCGTCCATCGTCACCAGCATGCTGGCGGCCGTGCCACCCGACACACCACCACGCAGGCTGCGCACGCGGCCCTGCACCTGCTGCAGCGGCTGGCCGAAGCGCTGCAACGCGGCCTGCTGCAAGAACACCACGCCCAGGTCGAAGGGGATCGAATCGAAGCCACACGAGAACACGATGCGCGCGCCGCTGGCCGCTGCCGGGGCTTGCAGCGCGCTGATCATCTGCGCCATCCACAGCGGCTCGCCGCACAGGTCGACGTAATCGGTGCCCGCATGCGCGCAGGCCGTGGCCAACGCCGTGCCGTGGCGGGTGTAGGGGCCGACAGTGGTGATCACCACCTTGGCTTGCCGCACCAGCGCGGCCAGCGAAGCGGCATCGGTGGCGTCGGCGTTGAGCAGCGGCAGCGTGGCCGGCGCGCCGATGGCCTGGCGCACCTGGGCCAGCTTGGCGCCATTGCGGCCGGCCAGCGCCCACTTGAAACCGGGGCCGTCGGCAGCGCGTGCCAGCAGCACTTCGGCCACCAGGCGTCCGGTGAAGCCGGTGGCGCCGAAGACGATGACATCGAAGGTGCGGTGGTCGGTGCTGTGCATGCAGGCATGGTCGCACATGGCCCGAACACGCCGACGCAGCAGCAGAAACGACGAAGCCCCGCACAGCGGGGCTTCTGGTCGATCACCGGCCACCCTTGTGGGACAACACGGCTTGGGTCTTGGCGGAGTCGGAGGGATTCGAACCCTCGATGGAGTTTTAAGCCCCATACTCCCTTAGCAGGGGAGCACCTTCGGCCACTCGGTCACGACTCCGGCGAAGTGAGCGGATTCTAGCCCAGCGCCAGCCGGCTTTTGGCGCCAGTCAGCGGCAAAACCCGGCGCTGTTCAGGCCACTGCCTCGGGCGCGTCCAGCCCAAAGGCCTTGTGCAGCGCGCGCACCGCCAACTCCATGTACTTCTCGTCCAGCACCACCGAGGTCTTGATCTCGCTGGTGGTGATCATCTGGATGTTGATGCCTTCTTCGGCCAGCGTGCGGAACATGGTGCTGGCCACACCCACATGGCTCTTCATGCCAATGCCCACGATCGACACCTTGCAGATGCGCGCATCGGCAGTGAATTGCGCCGCACCGGTGGCCGGCAGCACGGTGGTGCGCAGCAGGTCGTTGGTGCGCTGGAAGTCATTGCGGTGCACGGTGAAGCTGAAGTCGGTGCGGCCGTCGTGCGAGACGTTCTGCACGATCACATCCACGTCGATGTTGGCCTCGGCCACTGCGCCCAGGATCTTGTAGGCGATGCCCGGTGTGTCGGGCACACCCACCACGGTGAACTTGGCTTCGTCGCGGTTGAACGCGATGCCCGAGACCACGGCTTGTTCCATGTGTTCGTCTTCCTCGAAAGTGATCAGCGTGCCAGAGCGGGCTTCTTCGTCGATGTCGATGTCCCAGGGCGTGAAGCTGCTCAGCACCCGCAGCGGCACGCGGTACTTGCCGGCAAATTCGACCGAGCGGATCTGCAGCACCTTGCTGCCCAGGCTGGCCATCTCCAGCATCTCCTCGAAGCTGATGGCCTGCATGCGCCGGGCCTCGGGCACCACGCGCGGGTCGGTGGTGTAGACGCCGTCCACGTCGGTGTAGATCAGGCACTCGGCCGCGCCCATGGCCGCCGCCACCGCCACTGCCGACGTGTCGCTGCCGCCACGGCCCAGCGTGGTGACGTTGCCGCCCTCGTCCACGCCCTGGAAGCCGGTGATCACCACCACCTTGCCGGCAGCCAGGTCAGCGCGCACGCGGGCGTCGTCGATGTGGCTGATGCGGGCCTTGGTGTGGGTGCTGTCGGTCTGGATCGGCACCTGCCAGCCGCCGTAGCTGACGGCGGCCATGCCCTCGGCCTGCAGCGCCAGCGCCAGCAGGCCGACGCTGACCTGCTCGCCGGTGGCGGCAATGGCGTCCAGCTCACGCATCGCCGCAGCATCCAGGCTGGCGGGTTGCAGGTCCTTGGCCAGGCCCAGCAGGCGGTTGGTTTCGCCGCTCATCGCCGATGGCACCACCACCATCTGGTGGCCGGCGCGGGCCCACTTGGCCACCCGCTTGGCCACACTGCGGATGCGCTCGGTTGAGCCCATCGACGTGCCGCCGTATTTGTGAACGATCAATGCCATGGTGGTGGAAGTTGTTGGGCGCCGATCAACCGGCGCGCGGCCGCGCTGCGCAGCCCGGCATCTTAGCCGGCGCACCGGTCGGGCCGACCACCTGCAGCCGCCCGCGCGCCAGTGCACACACCCAGCCGGCGCCCGCCGGCCAGCGCGCCACGCCCAGCTGCTTCAACTCGCCAAGCAGGCGCGAGACCAGCGCCTGGGGCGCGCTGTGGCCGGATGATGCTGCCCACCAGGCGCGCAGCGCATTGGCCTGGCGGGCCGCAGACAAGCGGCGCAGGCCGGCCACCGCCAGCCGGCCCTGGGCATCGACCAGCGGCGCCAAATCCAGCGCCGCCAGCTCGTCGAGCGCGGCACGGGTTTCCTGCGCCCTTGCCGCAGCAGCGGCCAGCGTGGTCTCGGCATGGCCGAACGCGGCTTCTAGCGCCGGCCACACCAGCAGTCGCAAGCGGTTGCGGGCCAGCGCCGTGTCGCTGTTCGACGGGTCATCGATCGGCCGCAGCCGGTATGCCCGCACATAGGCATCGATGGCGGTGCGCGGCTGGCCCAGCCAGGGCCGGGCCCAGACAATGCCATTGCGGTGGATGTGTTCAGGCATGGCCGACAGCCCCGCCGGCGCACCACCGCGCAGGGCTTGCAGCAAGAACGTTTCGGCCTGGTCACGCCGGTGCTGGGCCAGCAGCAGCAAGGTGGCGCCCTCTTCAACCGCCAATGCCGCCAGCGCCGCATGGCGGCCCTGGCGCGCCCAGGCTTCAACGCTGTCGCCCGCTGCCGGCCGGCCCGCCAGGTGCGCCCAGCGCAGGCGCAGTGGCCAACCGCGCCGCCGCCAGCGTGCACACAGCCGCTGTGCGCTCGCCAACCAGCCATCGGCCTCGGGCATCAAACCATGGTGGATGTGCAGCGCCAGCACCTGCAGGCCCAACGTCTGCGCTGAGCGGCAGGTGGCATGCAGCAGTGCCAGTGAATCACGCCCGCCGCTGAATGCCACCGCCACGGTGGGCTGCGGCGGCGCGGCCATTGCTGTCAGCGGTCTTTGGTGTCGGCGTAGCGGCCGTAGGCCTGCAGGCGCTCATAGCGGCGGTTCAGCAGCTCGGGCGTCTTCAGGTCACTGACCTGGCGCAGCGCATCGACCAGCGCGCGCTTGAGTTGCGACGCCATCTGGCGGCTGTCGCGGTGGGCGCCGCCCACGGGCTCACTGACCACCTTGTCGATCATGCCCAGGGCCTTGAGCCGGTGCGCGGTGATGCCCAGCGCCTCGGCAGCGTCGCTTGCCCGCTCGCTGGTCTTCCACAGGATGGATGCGCAGCCCTCGGGCGAGATCACCGAGTAGACGCTGAACTGCAGCATCAGCACCTGGTCACCGACGCTGATGGCCAGCGCACCGCCCGAGCCACCTTCGCCGATGATGGTGACGATGATCGGCACCTCGAGCTGGGCCATCTCGAAGATGTTGCGGCCGATGGCCTCGCTCTGGCCACGCTCTTCGGCGCCGATGCCGGGGTAAGCGCCTGGGGTGTCGACAAACGTGAAGACCGCCAAGCCGAACTTCTCGGCCAGCTTCATCAGCCGCAGGGCCTTGCGGTAGCCCTCCGGCCGGCTCATGCCGAAGTTGCGCAGGCCACGCTCTTTGGTGTCGCGGCCTTTCTGGTGGCCGATGACCATGCAGGCCTGGCCGTTGAAGCGGGCCAGGCCGCCGACGATGGAGTTGTCGTCGGCATAGCTGCGGTCACCATGCAGCTCTTGCCAGTCGGTGAAGACCTCGGCCACGTAGTCCAGCGTGTAAGGCCGCTGCGGGTGGCGGGCGATCTGCGTCACCTGCCAGGGGCTCAGGCTGCTGTAGATGTCCTTGGCCAGCTGCTGGCTTTTCTTGTCGAGCCGGCCGATCTCTTCGGAGATGTCGACCGCAGATTCGCTCTGCACAAAGCGCAGTTCTTCAATCTTGCTTTCCAGCTCGGCGATGGGCTGCTCGAAGTCGAGGAAATGTCGTTTGCTCAAGGGCGTTCTCTCTCAGCGTTCCAGCGCCGACATGGAGTCAATAGTCTACCGGCAGCGGGTCCAGACTGCGCCAGATGTACCAGGTGGCCACCGAGCGGAACGGCGCCCAGGCCTCACCCACTTCACGCGCCTCGGCGCGGCTGACCGGCTCACCGCTGAAGTAACCCAGGCTGATGCCCTTGATCAAGCCCAGATCGTCAAGCGGCAGGATGTTGGGCCGCATCAGGTGGAAGATCAGGAACATCTCGGCTGTCCAACGGCCGATGCCGCGAATGGCGACCAGTTCATCGATGATGGCCTCGTCGTCCATCTCTTGCCACAGCGGCACATGCAGCGCACCGGATTCAAAGTGCCGCGCCAGATCAGCCAGGTATTCGGCCTTGCGCGCCGACAGGCCGGCGCCGCGCAGCATGGGCGTGTCCAGCACCAGCACCGCTGCCGGCGCCAGGCGGTGCGGCGGGCCGCCCACGGCGGCGGCAAAGCGCTCCCACACCGACTGCGCAGCCTTCACTGAAATCTGCTGGCCGACGATGGACCGGGCCAGCGTGGTGAAGGCATCGCCCCGGCTTTGCAGGCGTGCTTCGCCGAACTGCGGGATCAGCTTCTTCATGACCCGGTCACGCTTGGCCAGGTGGCGGCAGGCTTCGTCCCAGTACGCGGGCGTGACTGTGGCCGCAGCCGCTGGCAGCATCGGCAACGCCGGGATGGGCATGGGGGGGGCGGCGGGCTCGCTGCCCGGTGTGCTGCGCTTGGGCATGCTCAGGCTCGGACCCAGGTGGTGCCGTCGGCCGAGTCCTTCAGCGCGATGCCTTGTGCGGCCAGCGCTTGGCGGATGCGGTCAGCCTCGCTGAAGTTCCTGGCTGACTTTGCAGCTGTGCGCGCGGCGATCTGCTGCGCGATTGCCGCATCGTCGAGCCCGCCAGCGCCCGAGGCGGCTTGCAAAAAGCCGCGCGGTGGCTGCTGCAACACGCCCAACGTGCCGGCCAAGCCGCGCAGCAGCGTGCCGGTGTGGGCCGAGCGGCTGCGGTTGGTTTCATTGGCAAGCTCAAACAGCACGGCCAGCGCGGCGGGCGTGTTGAAGTCGTCGTCCATCGCGGCCTGGAAGGCGGCCGCCTGGGGCTGGGCCCAGTCGATGGTGGGGTTGTCGAGCGCCAGCGTGAGCCCATCCAGCGCGGTGTACAGCCGGCGCAGCGCGCTGCGTGCATCGTCCAGGCCAGCGTCGCTGAAATTGAACGGGCTGCGGTAATGGGTGCGCAAGAAGAAGAACCGCAGCGTCTCGCCGTCGAACTTCTGCAACACCTCGCGGATGGTGAAGAAGTTGCCAAGGCTCTTGGACATCTTGACGTTGTCGACATTCAAGAAGCCGTTGTGCAGCCAGACGTTGACAAACGGGTGGCCCAGCGCGCCTTCGCTCTGCGCGATTTCGTTTTCATGGTGCGGAAATTGCAGGTCGATGCCGCCGCCGTGGATGTCGAAGCGCTCACCCAGCAACGCGCAGGCCATGGCCGAGCATTCAATGTGCCAGCCTGGGCGGCCAGGGCCGTAGCCGGTGCTGCCAGCGTCGAACTTGGCGTCATCGGGCTCGTCGGGTTTGGCGGCCTTCCACAGCACGAAGTCCAGCGGGTCGTGCTTGTCGTCGTCCACCGCCACCCGCTCACCGGCGCGCAATTGGTCAATGCTCTTGCCCGACAACTTGCCGTAGCCGGGGAACTTGCGCACCGCGAAGTTCACGTCGCCGCCGCCATCCACAGCGCCCGCCTGGTAGGCCAGGCCCTTGTCTTGCAGCGTGCCGATCATCGCCAGCATCTGCGGCACGTAATCGGTGGCGCGGGGCTCGTGCGTGGGCGCCAGGGTGCCGATGGCAGCCAGGTCATGGCGCATTGCGGTGATCATCTCGTCGGTGAGCTGGCGGATGCTGATGCCACGCTCGACAGCACGCCTGATGATCTTGTCTTCGATGTCGGTGATGTTGCGCACATAGGTGACCTGCAGGCCGCTGGCGCGCAGCCAGCGCACCACCACGTCGAAGGCCATCATCATGCGCGCATGGCCCATGTGGCACAGGTCATAGATGGTCATGCCACACACGTACATGCGCACCTGGCCGGGCACGATGGGCGTGAACACTTCGGTGCGGCGGGTCAGCGAATTGAAGAGTCGCAGGGTCATCGACTGGTGCAGACAGTGGCCACCATGCGGCGGCCGGGGGCTGGGGTGGGTACGGGGTGTGGGACGGGGCCCTGCTGCGGGCGGGGCCTGGCGGGCCGGTGGCAAATCAGCCGGCGCAGCATCGATACAATCGAATCAGTATAGCGGTGGCTCGGTCGCCGCCACCCCCCTGTTGAACCCCGCCTGGCCCACCCTTGGCCCCAGTTTTGGCCCTTGTTTTTGCCCACTGTTTTGCCCACCGTTTTGCCCTGGGGCGCAGCCTGCTGCAACGGTGGCTTGGCCTGGCACTGGTCTGCATGGCGGCCGGCGCGCTGCCGGCTGCGGCCGCAGCCCAGGCGCTGGTGGGCGCAGCCGAAATCGAACGCCAATACCGCGGCGGCGAAACACGCCAGGCCTTGCAGCGGCTGGAGCAGGCACTCAGCCAGCGGCCGGGCGATGCGCAGCTGCGCTTCCTGCAGGCCGTGCTGGCGGCCGACGCCGGCCACGCCCAGCAAGCCCAGCGGCTGCTTGAACGTTTGACAGAAGAGTTCCCCGAGCTGCCCGAGCCCTACAACAACCTGGCGGTGCTGCAAGCCGCCAACGGCGAGCTTGACCGTGCCCGCAGCCTGCTGGAGACAGCGCTGCGGCTCGACCCGGCCTACCGCACCGCACATGAAAACTTGGGCGATGTGTTTGTGCGCCTGGCCCAGCGCGCCTATGAGGCTGCCGCTGGCCCACGCAGCGAGCCGGCGCTGCAGACCAAGTTGCGCCTGGCGCGTGCGCTGGCTGCATTGCGATGAACATTGC
>JANNMP010000148.1:0-3173 GCA_031398015.1 Burkholderiaceae bacterium | reverse complement strand
GTCATGCCGTCGATGCGCAGCGTCGGTTGGCCCACGCCCACCGGCACGCTCTGGCCTTCCTTGCCGCACACGCCCACGCCTGAATCGAGCGCCAGATCATTGCCGATCATGCTCACCCGCTTCAGCGCCTCGGGCCCGTTGCCGATGATGGTGGCACCCTTGACCGGGTACAGGATCTTGCCGTTCTCCACCCAGTAGGCCTCGCTGGCCGAGAACACAAACTTGCCGCTGGTGATGTCGACCTGGCCACCGCCGAAATTGGTGGCGTACAGGCCGCGCTTGATCGACGCCACGATCTCGTCCTTGGTCTTGTCGCCGTTGAGCATGTAGGTGTTGGTCATGCGCGGCATCGGCACATGGGCGTAGCTTTCGCGGCGGCCGTTGCCGGTGGGCTTCACACCCATCAGGCGGGCGTTCATGCTGTCCTGGATGTAGCCCTTCAGGATGCCGTCTTCGATCAGCACATTGCGCTGTGACGCACAGCCTTCGTCGTCGACGTTCAGGCTGCCGCGGCGGTCGGCGATGGTGCCGTCGTCGAGCACCGTCACGCCCTTGGCCGCCACGCGCTGGCCGATGCGCCCGGCAAAGGTGCTGCTGCCCTTGCGGTTGAAGTCACCTTCCAGTCCATGGCCCACGGCCTCGTGCAGCAACACGCCGGGCCAGCCCGGGCCCAGCACCACAGTCATTTCGCCGGCCGGCGCGGGGCGGCTTTCCAGGTTGGTGAGTGCCGCATTCACCGCCTGGTCGACATACAGCGTGAGCTGCTCGTCCTGGAAGTAGCCCAGGCCGAAGCGGCCACCGCCGCCGCCCGAGCCCACCTCGCGCCGGCCGTTGGCCTCGGCGATGACGGTGATCGACAGCCGCACCAGCGGGCGCACGTCGGCGGCGCGGGTGCCGTCGGCACGGGCCACCAGCACCACGTCGTATTCAGCCGCCACGCCGGCCATCACCTGCACGATGCGCGGGTCGCGCGCACGCGCCATCTTCTCGATCTTCTCCAGCAGCGCCACTTTCTGCGTGCTGTCGAGCGTGGCAATGGGGTCGGTGGGTGAATACAGCGCGCGGCTGCTGGCGATCTTCGGTGCGCGGGCCAGCTTCACTTTGCGGCTTTGGCCCGCTGCGGCAATGCTGCGCACGGTGCGCGCGGCGTCCAGCAGGCTGGCCTCGGAGATGTCGTCGCTGTAGGCAAAGGCGGTCTTCTCGCCAGCCACCGCGCGCACGCCCACCCCCTGGTCGATGCTGAAGCTGCCGCTTTTGACGATGCCTTCTTCCAGGCTCCAACCCTCATGGCGGGTGATCTGGAAGTACAGGTCGGCGTCGTCGATGCGGTGTTCGCCGATGGTCGCCAGCGCGTTGGCCAGCTTGGCTTCATCCAGCCCGAAGGGCTCGATCAACAGCTGCTGGGCAATGGCGAGGCGTTCGATGGTGGGTTCGCGGCTGATCATCGGCAGATTGTAGGCAGCGGGCCTGGCCCTGCGGCCGGTGGGCCCGGGCGTGGCGGCGGCCATGGTTCACACAACTTTGCCAGGCACGCGGTGCACGGCCGCCAGCGGGCTGCCGTTGTGCAGGTGGCTCCGGGCACGGCGTCGCTCCCCCCACTCCACATAAGGCACACCGCATGCGCAATCCACTGATCACCACCATGGCCGCGTTGGCCATGTCTGTCGCGCTGGCAGCGCAGGCTTCAGAAGGGCCGGCGCCCGAGACACCCCGCGTCGATGCCCGCCAGGCCCGGCAGCAAGACCGCATCCAGCAAGGTGTGGACAGTGGCGCACTCACCGCCCACGAGCGCCACCGCCTGCAGCACCAGCAAGACCGCATCCGCCATGCCGAGCGCCATGCCAAGGCTGACGGCACGGTCAGCGCATCAGAGCGCCAACGGCTTGAGCGCCTGCAAGACCGCAGCAGCCGCAGCATCTACCGCCAGAAGCATGACCGGCAGACCCATGACCGGCAGACCCGGGGGCAGCGCGCGGGCTAAGGCAAGCCGCCGTCGTCCACCGGCGCTGCGTCAGCCGCTGCTTGGCGCAGCGCCAGCGCGCGCTGGTACAGCGCATTGCGCGGCGCGCCGCTCAGCTCGGCCGCCAGTGCCACCGCCTGCTTCAGCGGCAAGTCACGCAACAGCGGGCCCAGCATGCGCTCGGCCTCGGCAGGCAGCGCCTGGCTGTCGGCCACCACCGCAGGCAATGCATGCAGCACCAGCACAAACTCACCACGCTGGCGGTTGGCATCGGCCGCCAGCCAGGCCGGCAGCGTGGCGGCCGCCAGGCTGGTGATGGTCTCGAACTGTTTGGTGAGCTCACGGCACAGCGTGATGCGCCGCTGTGGCGCGGCCTCGGCCAGGGCATCGGCCAGCGCCGTGATGCGGTGCGGCGCTTCGAACAACACCTGGCAGCCGGGTGCCAGGCACGCCGCCTGCAGCCAGGCGCGGCGCTCGGCGCCCTTGGCCGGCGCAAAGCCGATGAAGGCAAAGCCCTGGGCCAAGGCATCACCGGCCGAGCTGAGCGCCGCCACCACGCTGCTGGCACCGGGGATCGGCAGCACGCGGTGGCCGGCGGCGGCCACTGCGGCCACCAGCAGCGCGCCGGGGTCGCTGACGGCCGGCGTGCCGGCATCGCTGGCGTAGGCCACACGCTGGCCCTGGGCCAGGCGATCAAGCACACCGCGTGCGGCGCTGGCCTCGTTGTGCTGGTGCAGGGCGATCAGCGGCTTGTCCAGCCCCAGGTGGCGCAGCAGCGCACCGGTGGTGCGGGTGTCCTCACAGGCCACCGCGTCCACCAGGCCCAGCACCGCCACGGCGCGCAGCGTGATGTCGGCCAGGTTGCCGATGGGCGTGGCCACCACGTAGAGTGCCGCCACCGGGTGGTGCTGGCCAGCGGTGGCTGCGGCTGCGGCCTGGTGCAGCAAGGGGGTTGGCATGCGCAAGGGCTGGGGCTGGGGCTGGGGAGGTCGGAAGCTGGCGGGCGCCAGCACGGCCGGGCAAGCTGTCAACACCAAGCTGATCGGCGACAGCGCCGAAGACCGGGCCTTGGCGCACCTGCAGCACCACGGGCTCCAGCTGCTGCAGCGCAATTATCGGCTGGCCGGCGGGCCGCGCCAGCGTGGCGCCGAGATCGACCTGGTGATGGCCGCGCCCGACGGCACGCTGGTGTTCGTGGAGGTGCGCGCCCGTG
>JANNMP010000509.1:0-5527 GCA_031398015.1 Burkholderiaceae bacterium | reverse complement strand
CATATTCGGTGATGTGCAGCGGCATCGGCCCGTGCGGGCCCAGCAAGCCGAAAAAGCGCACCGACAGCCGCGGCACCGCGCCGTCACGCAGTTCCAGGCGCGACAGCGGCGCGGGCGCGAAGTCCAGTTCGGGCGGCTGCGCAAAGCGCAGCGCCTCCTGCGCTGGCCGCAGCGCCTGCCCGGTGCGCGGCGCCTGCGGGCGCAAGCTGTCCAAACGCCGCACCAGCGCGAAGAAGTCATGTGCCCAGGGCTCGTCGTGCACGCTCTGCAGCAATTGCGTCAGTGCCTGGCCGCGCCAGGCCTGGTCGGGGCCGGCGGTGGTCACAGGTTGGCCCGGTTGCCCAGCCGCGGCGGCCAGTGCATCAGCAGCCCGCGCTGGGCGCTGCGCAACTGCAGCTGCGTGAAGCTGTTGATCGCCGCGTGGCGCGCAAAGAACGTCTCCAGCACGCTGCCCAGCAAAAAGGCGCTGGCGCCCTGGAAGGCTTGCTCATCGACGTCCAGCGTCAGCGCCACGCCGCTGCCGAAGCTCAGCGGCCCCTTGAACGGCAAGCGCCGCACCACCTGCTCGGCCTGCAGGGCGCGCAGGCCCTCGGCCTGGTGCAGCCACACCGTGTCCTGCGGCGGGCCGTACAGGCGCAGCAGCTCGCGCAGCGCCAGCGCGTTGGCCTGGCCGTCGTCGCCCAGTGCCACATGGTTGCGTGACAGCTGGGCCACCAGTTGCCAGCCGATGTCGCCCACCGGCCGGCGCGAGACCGGGCGCGTGGGGCCGCGCAGGCAGAACACGGCCGACACCGGGCCAGGCGTCTCGAGCTGCCAACCGCGGCCGCCGCCGGCAGCGCCTTGCGGCAGCAGCACCGGCAGGTCGCGGTTGGTCACCCAGGCCTGCACCGACAGTTGGCGCATGGCCTCGGGCCAGGGGCTGTGGTCGGGTGCGGCCAGTGCCAGAAACAGCTCTTCGCCCAGGTAGGACGGCACCCGCGCGCCTTGCTCGCGCTGGCGCTGCGACGGCCGGCGTGGTTCGCGGCGCAGCGTGTAGTAGCCGTGGCCCGCCTCGGCGCTGCCGTGCTGCCAGCTGTACAGCGGCTTGAATGCATGCAGCCCGCCATGGCCGGCGCCATGGCCTTGCACGCTGTCGATGCTGTGCACTTCATAGTCCATCGGCCGGGTGCGGTCGGGCACGGCGTGGTACTCCCAGTTGCCCGGGCCAAGCACCACCCGGTCCAGCCGCTTCGGGAACAGGTTGATCGCCGGCGTGCAGTGCAGCGCCAGGCTGCTGGCATCGACCAGCGCCTCCAGCGTCGCGTCGCCACGCTGGAACAGCACCACCAGCTCCAGCTCGGGGCCGTGCACGCGGGCCAGGCGCGCGGCCAGGCCGGTGATCTCGAAGAACAGGAAGCGCTGCGGCAGGGTTGCCAGTTCCTGCAGCAGCCGGTGGCCCGAGAACGCCCGCAGCGATTCAGGCAGCAGGGCCTCGTCGGCGGCGTAGCCCAGCGCTTGCAGGCTGTGGCTGTCGCGCCAGGCGCTGCCGGCATCGGCAGCGGCAGCGGCAGACCCAGGCACAGCCGGCGGCTGGGCCACCAGCGTGCCCAGCGCGGCGCCCAGCAGCAATTCATGCAGGCGGAAAGCCACGTCGTCGGGCGCGCTGATGAAGATCGGCAGCCGGTCCAGTGCCAGCTGGTCGAAGTGCAGGCCACCACCGGCGCGCAGCTTGATGCGCAGCCCACCGCGCGCCGCGCGTGCGGCCGGCCAGCGCGACAGGCCCAGATCGGGCGCATGCGAAAAATACTGCACCTGCACCAGCTCGATCGGCCACAGCTGCAGCGCCATCGCGGTGCGGAACTCGCACAACGTGTCCTGCCCGCGCACCAGCGTCGAGTGCAGCGCGCTGCCGCGTGGCACGGCATGGCCCTGGGCCAGGTTCGGGTCGCTGGTGTCCACCGCCAGCCGGGCGATCATCATCGACGGCAGCGGCGCCAGGAAGTTCGGGTACATCGACTCCAGCAGCTGGGCGATCAGGCGTGGCTGCTCGGCGTCCAGCTTCAGGCGCACCCGTGCGGCCAGGAAGGCAAAACCTTCCAGCAGCCGCTCGACGTAGGGGTCGGCCACCTCCATGCCTTCCAGCCCCAGGCGGGCGGCGATCTTGGGATGCTCGCGTGCGAACTCCAGCCCCAGTGCACGCAGGTGCGCCAGCTCGTCCTGGTACAGGCGGGTGAACTGCGCGTCCATCACAGGCCCCGGGCCGGCGCGGCGGCCATCGCGTCGCGCACCTCGACTTGGCCGGCTTCGAGGTCCATGCGGGTGCGCAGCAGAATCTCCAGCGGCACCGGCTGCGCCCACAGGTGGCCGCGGATTTCGAACTCGATCATGTTGTGCGAGTCGAGCACGCTGTTGCCTTCGATCGCCTGCACCGTCAGCGT
The DNA here is from genome assembly GCA_031398015.1 of Burkholderiaceae bacterium. Classification (GTDB taxonomy): domain Bacteria; phylum Pseudomonadota; class Gammaproteobacteria; order Burkholderiales; family Burkholderiaceae_C; genus Pseudaquabacterium. Next base: position 3,110 of record JANNMP010000509.1, on the reverse strand, counting down.
GGCCGGCAGGATGCGTGGCTCGAAGCGGCGGATCGCCTGGACGATGCTGCGCTCCAGCGCGTGCACGTCCAGGCGCGAGACACGCTGTCCGGCCAGTGGCGGCAAGCCGAAGTTCAGCACGCTGTCGGCAATGTCCGGGTGGTCTTGCAACCAGTCGGGCTGGGGCTGGGTGGCGTTGAAGAGCCAGCTCAGGTCACGCAGCACCGCCGTGCGCAACTGGGCCTTGCTCATCACCCGCCGCGCCTCGGGCTCGCTGCGCTGGGATGGCGCCGCGTCGGTCAGGCGATCGAGCAACGCGGGCTGGAGGCGGTCACGGAGGTCGGGCGCGGCCACGGTGTGCCTGGGCGCTCAGGCGTCGGCGAGCGCAGCGGCCAGCACGACCTGGCGCAGCTCGAGCAGCCCGATTTCGGCCGTGTCGGTGCTGATCACACGCTGGCCCAGGCCACGGAACTGGCCATCGGCCAGCGCCACCCAGTCAGACCTGCGTGCCAGCTGCAGTGCCGCGCCATCGGCACCGGCCGCCGCCGCCGCCACCGTGCCGGCGTAGCGCACGGGCAGCAGCGCCACGGCCTCGCCGCCGTTGCTGAACCCGAGCTGGGCACTGGCCCAGACCAGGTCACGCAGGTCGGCCACCGGCTCGACCGCGAGCGTGCGCAGGTGCACGAAGGGCAGCCAGCCGTAACGGCCGTTGACCACCACCTCCAGCACCGGGCCCAGGCGTGAGTCGGCATCGGCGATCCAGCTGAAGGGGCTGCCGTTGAGTGTGCCGGCGCTGGCCGGTGCGCTGTCCAGCGCCAGCGTGCGCTCTGCGGCCGCCTGCGCGGCGTGGCCCTGGGCATCGAACTGCAGTGCCTGCACCAGGTGGGCCAGCCAGGGCTGCGGTGAGCCGAAGAGGTGTGGCGTCGCCCGGCCCGCGAAGACCGCCTCGCGCACCGCCTCGCACTGGATCGCCGCGCTGTAGGTGTTGACCATCGGCAGCGTGGCGGCGTCGAGTTCACCGCAGACCCGAAGCTGGTCCAGCGCGCGCTGCCACTGGCCCAGCACGGCCAGCAGCTGGAACAGGAAGATGCGCAGGCGCACATCCGCTGCCTGGGCCCGCACCTGTTGCTGCAGCAGCTTCAGCGCGCCGGCCGGGTCACCCGCAGCAAGCCGTTGTTCCGCCGTGGTGGTGGTCATGGCTCTCAAGCCTGCGGCAATTCGTCGCTGAAGACCATGCTGCCGCCGCGAGCGCCGCTGGCTTTCTGCGGCCGGTACTCGACCTCGACCTTGGTGAAGGCGATGGCCACGCTCTCGCGTGTGTCGCCATCGGCGTCTGCCACATGCTGCACCGATGTGATGCGTGCGTCTTTCAGCGTGAGGATGAAGAAGTCTTCCTGTGCGCCGCCGGCGCGCCGCATGGTCAGGCGCGCCTCTTTCACGGCGTCATTGGTGGCCAGGGCCGACATCAACGGCGTGGTGGCGGCGTCGATGCGCTTGTACACAGTCAAAGCGGTGTAAGACCTGCGCCCCGTGGCCTGTGTGCTGCCGATGGCCGAACTGGCGCTCAAGCCCCATTGCCAGCCGATGAGTTCAATGTCGTCGGCATGGTCGGGGCTCGCGGCTTCGCCCTTGACCTTGCCAGCGCGTGCCGTCTGCACGTGCAGGAACAGGTCGGCGCCGCTGCCGCTGGTCGGCGCGAACGAGGGTGACGGCATTGGCGGGCCTTTGGATGCTGTGCAAGAGCGGGTGATGAAGCGGGTGATGAACCGGATGGTGAGACGGGTACTGAGGCGGCGACTGCAGCAGCCGGCCGCCACCGCCGCTTGCTGCGGCAGGGCCGGGTGGCTGCGCCTCAGGTGATCGCGGTGGTCTTGATGTTCCAGCCGAACTTCACTTCGCCGCCGGTGCCGCCCTTGTCGTCCTGTGCCTTGTAGGCAAAGTCGATGGCGGCATAGCTCATCGCCACCGATTCCAAAATGTCGCCGTCACCGCCGCCGGCTGGCGCCACCGAGGTGATGAAGACCTCCTTCATGGTGATCTTGAGAAAGTCTTTCTGCCCTTCGCCAGCCTTGCGCGCGGTCAGCACGGCCTCCTTGAAGTGCATGCCCTGGGCGCACTTCTTGGCCAGCACCGGCGAGGCCTTGTCGTAGATGTGCGAGAAGACCAGGTTGCCCGGCTGCGCCTTGCCCTTGCCACTGCCCCCGCCCGAGGTGGCGCTGGCGTTGTGCACGTCCCAGGTCCATGAAATGACCTCGATCTCGCCCTTGTGGTCGGCATGGCTCGATTCGCCATCGACGCCGTCGAATTTGATATGGGTGTCTGTTGACATGGTGTGAACTCCTTGTGTGGGTGATGAAGCGTCGCAAGACGCGTCACTGCTTCTTCGACGGCAGTGTGGAGACCAGACGCAGCGACACCGTCAGCCCTTCGAGCTGGTAGTGCGGCCGCAGGAAGAACTTGGACGTGTAGTAACCAGGGTTGCCGGCAACCTCTTCGACCACCACCTCGGCTGCCGCGAGCGGCTTCTGGGCCTTGACGACATCCGAAGAATTGGCCGGGTCGCCATCGACGTAGTTCATGATCCAGTTATTGAGGTACTTCTCCATCGACGCCCGTTCCTTGAACGAGCCGATCTTGTCGCGCACGATGCACTTGAGGTAGTGCGCAAAGCGGCAGCAGGCAAACAGATACGGCAGCCGCGCCGCCAAGTTGGCGTTGGCGGTGGCATCGCTGTCGTCGTACTCGCTGGGTTTTTGCAGCGATTGCGCGCCGATGAAGGCCGCGAAGTCGCTGTTCTTGCGGTGCACCACGGGCATGAAGCCGTTCTTGGCCAGCTCGGCCTCGCGGCGGTCGCTGATGGCGATTTCGGTCGGGCACTTCATGTCCACACCACCGTCGTCGGTGGGGAAGGTGTGCGCGGGCAGGCCCTCGACGGCACCACCACTTTCAACCCCGCGGATGCTGGTGCCCCAGCCGTACAACTTGTACGAGCGGTTGATGTTGACGGCCATCGCGTAGGCCGAGTTCGACCAGGTGTACTTGAGGTGGTCGCCGCCGTCGGTCTCTTCCTCGAAGTTGAAGGCCTCCACCGGGTTGGTCTTGGCGCCGTAGGGCAGGCGCGACAAGAAGCG